>JABMMH010000323.1 GCA_013205645.1 Polaromonas sp.
CGTTCTTCGTGCGCATGGCTTGGCACAGTGCCGGCACTTACCGCATCGGCGATGGCCGTGGCGGCTCGGGTTTTGGCACCCAGCGCTTTGCACCCCTCAACAGCTGGCCTGACAACGTCAACCTCGACAAAGCACGCCGCCTGCTCTGGCCTATCAAGCAAAAATACGGCCGCAAAATTTCTTGGGCTGACTTGATCGTTCTGACCGGCAACATTGCCATGGACTCCATGGGTCTCAAGACCTTCGGTTTCGCCGGTGGTCGTGAAGACGTCTGGGAACCAGGTCAAGACATTTACTGGGGTCCAGAAGACACTTGGCTGGGCAACGAGCGCTACACCGGCGACCGCGAACTCGAGCAGCCCCTCGCCGCTGTGCAAATGGGTTTGATCTACGTCAACCCACAGGGTCCGGACGGCAACCCCGACCCAGTCGCTGCGGCACGCGATATCCGTGAAACATTCCTTCGCATGGCGATGAACGACTACGAAACCGTGGCACTCTGTGCTGGCGGCCACACCTTTGGCAAAACGCACGGCGCAGCGTCTGAAGACTACAAAGGCCCAGAGCCAGAAGGTGCCAGCATCGAAGAGCAAGGCCTCGGCTGGAAGAGCTCCTTCGGCAGCGGCAAGGGCGTTGACACCATCTCCAGCGGCTTGGAAGGCGCATGGACACCCACCCCAACCACATGGGACAACAGCTACTTCGACACCCTGTTTGGCTACGAGTGGGAACTCACCAAGAGCCCAGCCGGTGCCCACCAGTGGATTCCAAAAGACGGCGCTGGCGCAGGCACCGTGCCGGATGCACACGACCCATCGAAGTCGCATGCACCGTTCATGGCAACGACCGACATCTCCCTGAGAATGGACCCGGCCTACGAGAAAATCTCCCGCCACTTCCACCAGAATCCAGCGGAATTTGCAGACGCTTATGCCAAGGCTTGGTACAAGTTGACGCACCGTGACATGGGCCCGATCTCTCGTTACCTGGGTTCGATGGTGCCAGCTGAGCCACAAATTTGGCAAGACCCGGTGCCAGCCGTCGACCATGCTTTGGTCAACGAGCAAGATGTTGCCGCTTTGAAGACCAAAATTCTGGCTTCTGGCCTGACGATTTCCCAGCTGGTGAGCACGGCTTGGGCATCGGCAGCGACGTTCCGCGGCAGCGACAAGCGCGGTGGCGCCAACGGTGCGCGTATTCGTCTGGCGCCGCAAAAGGATTGGGAAGTCAACCAGCCGGCTGAACTGGCCAAGGTTCTGCAGAAGCTGGAAGCCATCCAGAAAGAGTTCAACACCGGCGGCAAGAAAATTTCGCTGGCTGACTTGATCGTTCTGGCCGGTTCCGCCGCTGTCGAAGCCGCCGCTAAAAAGGCGGGTCAAGACGTCAAGGTTGCGTTCACGCCGGGTCGTACCGACGCGACGCAAGAGAACACCGATGTCGACTCCTTCGCCGTGCTCGAGCCATCGGCTGACGGTTTCCGCAACTTCATCAAGAAGGGCCACTCGCGTCCAGCGGCAGAACTGCTGATTGACCGTGCCAACCTGATGACGCTGACGGCACCTGAGATGACGGTTCTGGTCGGTGGCATGCGCGCACTGAATGCCAACTTTGGTCAATCCAAAAACGGCGTCTTCACCCAGCAAGCCGACACCTTGAGCAATGACTTCTTCGTCAACCTGCTCGACATGGGCACAAAATGGCAGAAGTCCGCCGCGGATGAAGCCGTGCTGGAAGGCCGCGTAGCCGGCGACGTCAAGTGGACAGCCACGGTCGTCGACCTGGTCTTCGGTTCGAACTCGCAGCTGCGCGCCTTGGCAGAAGTCTACGGCTCCAGCGATGCGAAGCACAAGTTTGCCAGCGACTTCGCAGCCGCTTGGACCAAGGTGATGAACCTGGATCGTTTCGATCTGGCGTAAGCGCAAACGACAGGCCTTCACAGGCCTGTCCAGCGAAGCTTCTACCTGACCCGGGGTAACCCGGCGTTAGGTAGAAGTTTTTTTTCGTCTGCTTGAAGTGCGATCAACGCCGCCCGCAAGTGGTCGGATCGCTGAAGTAAGCGTCAGGGCCAGACACCTTGAAGCGCTCTAGGTAGCAGCCGTAACGGGCGCTCCACTTGAAGGCTTTGTCGTCTGACAGCAAGGCCGGCAAAATGCTCAACGTGCCTTCAATGACTTTGATGTCAGTTGCGCTGGTGGCCCGCAACAAGCCTTCCAACAGCAGCATGTCGGACAAAAGATAGGCTGCGTAGCTCGGCGGCGTGCCGGTCAACGTGGCGATTTTGTCACTGCTGAGCCCGGCCATGGCCGTGATGGCTGCGCTGAGGTCTTTGGCTGACAAGCGCTCAACCGGACCGACTTTCACCTCGACCAACCGTCTTACGGCCGGTGCCACGCCCCGCGTGATCGGTCGACTGATCGCAGTCAAGGTGGTTGACGGCTCCAGCACTGCCGAAATGCCGCTGAATTTCTCGTCCAACACTTGCCTTGCAGCCTGAAGATCTTCCGTCGCCATCGGTTGCAGATCACACGCCGGAACGGCCGACTGTCGCAAGGTCGTACACAGCAACTGATGCCAAGATTTTTGCCCCAGCGCTTGGCCGTAAGTGCTGCGTGCGCCGGCAATTTGAAAGCTACCGCCGCCGACGTCAAGCACATGGCTGCTGGTCAACCGCGCGCCCAGCACATCCCGCGCCGAAGCATACGCATAAGCGCCTTCGACCGATTGCGGCATCACCAAGACGGCGACGCGGGTGTCGGCCTGCATGCGCGCCATCAGCGCTGCGGTTTCACTCGCAGACTGCTGCCAAGCCAGGCGCCAGGCAGAAAACCCGGCAGCCACCCGATCACAGCGGCTAGAAAAACGGGCGCCCAGCGGCAAATTTTTCAGCGCAATCGCCGTCGGATTAAAGGTCTCTTCAAGGCCCCGGCCAGCCCACAAAGGAGCCAGATAGTCGATGTCAACGTGCGCTACGCCAGGGTTGTTGGATGCACCCGCCCGCACGCCCGACGAGCCGATGTCAAAGGCAATCCGGCACGCCGGGGCTAACTGAGCGGCCTGAGCGGACTCAGCACCAAAGCCACTCAGACCAAGCACCAGCCCCAGCAACCCACTGTGAAACGCCGTCTTGAAGATCATTGGACGCGGTGATGTCAGAGATGCAGATAGCCCATCGCACCAACCACCAAGCCCACGCCCGACGCACCGAAAACGCCAAACAGCATCCAGCGCTTGCGCGTCAGCAGCGTGATCGCCGCCAATGCAATGGCAATTTGCAGCAGCGTCGTGGCCATCGCCCAGCGCTCGTGCACATGCATTTCCAACTCGCTGTTTTTGTTGGCGGTGTCGACATCGGCTTCGAGCTTCTCCGCCTGCAATTTGATCTCGGCTTTTTCCAGCTGGTAACGCTCAACCGCCAGCTTGAATTTTTGCTGCGCATCGCCGCTGGTCAAGACCACCGAGAGCTCGGCCAAGTTTTGCTTGTTGCTTTTGGCTTGGTAGTAGTTCCATTGGTTCGAGGCTGCGGTTTTGACGATCGAGGCTTCGTTTTTATACAGCAGCGCGGCATTTTGGGCATGGCCGCCGAGGTAGCCAAAAATAGCACCCACAGTTGACAAAACCGCCGTTAAAACCGCCAACCGAGACGTAAAGTTGTCACCCCCATGCTGCGCAACATGCTCCATCTCGTGGTCATGCGGTCCGTGCACATGAAATCCTTGTCCTGACATAAGCATGTCTCCTTGTCTTGTTTGAAGGCCGGCCCCACTGTCTGAAGCTCATCAGTGGCTCGGACAGCTTTATACACCGGTAACGGCTTCAACTACGCGGTCGAAGATTTCAGCCAAGGCCAGAGGGTCTCATCAAAGCGGGTTAGCCTCTAGCCAAACCGCGTAATCCTGCGGATACGCCCAACGAAACCGATCTAAGTAAAACTCAGCGTCTGCACGCTGGTCAGGCAGCAAGGCACTGGCGATGAGTTGTTCCAGCACCTTGGCCTCCGGCGAATAGTGCAGCACGCGCAGGGCCAAGGCGTGCATGGCGGGCGCGTTGGCGTGCGTCACCTCGGTGGTGAGCAACTTGGCAAAACGAACTTGCGACTGAAACAACCACGTGCCTTCAACCTTGGCCAAGGTGTCGTCTTGATAGACGGACCAGCGTTTATCGGCAGGCAGATACAACTGCGTCACGCGGGCGTAGTCAAAACCGATGTAGGCCAAAGCCAGCAGCGCAGTGGCCCCCGTGGCGATGCGTAAAGAAACGCGAGGCCGAGGGCTGACAAGCGGCTTTGAGGCTGTTTGACGCGTGCGCCACAAGCACGCCACGCACAGCAACAGCGCCAGCTGAAACGGGCCATACCAAAGCGGGTATTCCAGCAAGCTGTGCACACCGATCACCGCCAACACCGCCCACGCCAGCTGCCGCGCTGGGTCGGTGTCCCGCCACGGCTTGGCGCGCCAGACCGCCCACGACGCGCCGCCGCAAATCAGCAAGGCCGCCGGAATACCCAACTCAACCGCCAGTTGCAAAGGCAGGTTGTGCGCATTACCCAAAATTTGCGTGAAGCGCGCGCCGGGGTAGTCGGTCATGACGTGTGCGTAGCTCAGCTCGCCCCAGCCCCAACCGAACCACGGCTTTTGTGCGATCAGCGTCAGCACATTGGCCCAGAGCACGCGCCGACTGTCGTCACTGGCGACGGCAAGCCGTTCCCACAGGCCGTCGCTGCTGATGCCTGCTGTCAGGCTCAACAGCAAGGGCAACACGGCGGCTGCAGCGACATACATCAGCAAGCCCAACAAAGCCAGCAGCGCCAGCGGCCGACGGCTGGCGCGGTGCCACCACAACGCCATCAAAAATACCAACCCCCACTGCAACAAGCCGGTGCGGGAACTGCTGGCGGCGTTGCCCACGGCCAGCAGCATGGCGCTGGCATAGGCCCAGACGGGCAGCGGCTGGATCTGGGGCGTCGGCGGGGTGGTCGCTGGCGTGGCGACAGTTTCTGTCTTTGAAGCTGCGGTTGAAGTGCGTCGCAAAGCCAGACACGCCAACAGCGCCACCAACCCGATACTGGTCAGCGTGGCGAACTGGTTGCGCTGTCGCAGGTTGGCAAATGCTTCGCCGGCCGAGGTTGGGCTGAGCCAAGGCGCGAAGGCCACAGCAGCGCCAAAGTACTGCAGCAAGGCCAGTGCGCTGCTGATGAGCGCAGCGGCCAGCCAAGTAGCCGCCAACAACCGGGGGCTGACAGAGCCCCAACCCAGTGCGACCACCACAGCGCAAACCGCCGACACCAGCCAAGGCCACAGATCAGGCGTCGGCCCCGCGGTGAAGCCGTTCAGCCAGGGCAGGATGAGACAGACTGCCAGTGCGGGGGTGAAGCGGTCAGGCGCGGGGAAAAGCGGCGCTGAAGACTGCGTTAAAGGCTGCACCGAAAAAGCCGCGCAGCGGGATCAAGGGGTCTCGGACTGGCAGCTGACAGGCAGGTATTTGGCTTCTATGCCGACAGGTGCGTCCGGCGCAGCGCAAACCCAGGTGAGTTGCCCGCTGGCGACGGTGTACGTTCCGGTCAAGGTCAATGTTTTGTCCGCAAAACGCGAATCTGACTGGCCGGTCACCGTGATGACACCGACGGATGTCAAGCCACCTTCTGGCGCCGCACTCAAAGCGTAGACCACCGATTTCACGTAGCCCGAATTCTGCGCATTCTCTGTCGCCTGCTCTTGTGCCGTCGCCAATCCGATGCTGGCCGGCATCTCACCTTTGAGCTGCACGCTCTCCGTCACAGCCAGCTTCGCGGGATTCGCCGCCAACATCAATTCCGTGACCTTCGCCCGCACCGTGTAGTCCTGATAACGCGGCAAAGCGACTGCAGCCAAGATGCCGATGATCGCGATCACGATCATCAACTCGATCAGGGTGAAACCTTTGGAACACTTTTGCACGAGACGATTCATTGAAAACCTCCGTTGGGAATGATGGGCAGCCAAGCCTTGTAGCAACTTTGCGCAGCCAGAGATGGGAGTATCGGCCATCAACGAACAAAGCACGGCCACGGCCGTGCTTTAGATCGGAATAAGTTGAAAAAACTCAGGCCGCAGCGTCTTTTTCTTCTTTGCGCGAGCGGCTCAGCAACTTGCCCAAGGCCACCACCAACAAGGCCCCGATAACGCCACCAATCTTAACCGTCTGCTCGCTGACAGCACCCACGTAAGTGGCCACCGCAGGGTCAGTCAGCATCATTTCGCCAGCTAAGAAACCGAGCAATGCCGCACCAAAGGTGATGATGATGGGGAAGCGGTCCATCAGCTTCAAGACCAACTGGCTGCCCCAGATGATGATCGGAATGCTGACCAGCAGGCCAAAAATAACCAACGGCATTTGGTGCTGGCTGCCAGCGCTGGTGGCAACACCGGCGATGGCGATCACGTTGTCGACGCTCATCACCAAGTCGGCAATGATGACCGTCTTGACAGCAGCCCAAAGCTTGTCACTGCCTTGAATATTGGAGTGGCTGTCGTCCTCCGGCATCAGCAGCTTGACGCCGATCCACAGCAGCAAAATAGCACCGACCAGTTTCAAGAACGGGATGGCCAGCAGCGTCAGGGCAAAGGCAATCAAAATCACCCGCAGCACGATGGCACCGGCGGTGCCCCACAGAATGCCCTTGGTTCGCTGGTGATCTGGCAACTTGCGGCAAGCCAGTGCGATGACAACTGCATTGTCACCGCCCAGCAAAATGTCGATCATGATGATTTGTCCGACGGCGAACCAAAATTGGGCTGTTAGAAATTCTTCCACGGTATTCTTTCTCTATCTAAATGTCTGAGACCAAAAACAACAAAGCCGGATTGTCCTTCAGGAAATCCGGCTTTGTCATGTGGATAACCCCCGTCAGAGGCTATTCAATGCGCATGGCGTTGCTCAGAGCAACGCTTTCAGCAGCTTGGCCATCTCAGATGGGTTGCGCGTGACCGTGAAGCCGCAGGCTTCCATGATCGCCAGCTTGGCGTCCGCCGTGTCGGCACCGCCAGAGATCAACGCACCGGCGTGACCCATGCGCTTGCCAGCCGGAGCCGTCACACCAGCGATGAAGCCAACGATAGGCTTCTTCATGTTGGCCTTGCACCACAGAGCCGCTTCGGCTTCGTCCGGACCGCCGATTTCGCCAATCATGATGACGGCGTCGGTGTCCGGGTCGTCATTGAATGCGCGCATCACGTCGATGTGCTTCAAGCCATTGATCGGGTCACCACCAATGCCGACGGCGCTGGACTGGCCCAGACCGATTTCGGTCAACTGAGCCACCGCTTCGTAAGTCAAAGTGCCAGAGCGCGAAACCACACCAATGCGGCCCTTGCGGTGGATGTGACCGGGCATGATGCCGATTTTGATTTCGTCAGGCGTGATCAGACCGGGGCAGTTGGGGCCCAGCAGCAGCGTGCGCTTGCCGCCAGCGGCTTCTTTGGCTTTCATGCGGTTGCGCACTTCGAGCATGTCGCGGACTGGGATGCCTTCGGTGATGCAAATGGCCAGGTCGAGATTGGCTTCAACAGCTTCCCAGATGGCAGCAGCAGCGCCTGCAGGCGGCACGTAAATCACCGACACCGTGGCGCCTGTGGCGTTGGCGGCCTCAGAGACGTTGGCGTAAATCGGGATGCCTTCGAAATCTTCGCCGGCCTTCTTCGGGTTCACACCTGCCACGAAGGCATTGCGGCCGTTCGCGTACTCGCGGCACATGCGCGTGTGGAACTGACCGGTCTTGCCGGTGATGCCTTGGGTGATGACTTTGGTGTCTTTATTGATGTAGATCGACATGGTGTTTTTCCTTCGGCTTTAGGCTTTGGCGCTGACGGCTTTAACGGCGGCTTGCGCAGCGTCGGCCATGGTGTCAGCGGCGATGATGGGCAGGCCCGACTCGGCCAGCATTTTCTTGCCGAGGTCTTCGTTGGTGCCCTTCATGCGCACGACCAGCGGAACCGACAGGTTGACGGCTTTACAAGCGGCAATGACGCCGTCGGCAATGGTGGCGCACTTCATGATGCCGCCGAAGATGTTGACCATGATGCCCTTGACTTCCGGGTTCTTGAGC
>JABMMH010000324.1 GCA_013205645.1 Polaromonas sp.
CTCACGCTGCAACCCGATGGCCGGGTCAGCGTTGACATGGGTGCGCCGGCTTTCGACCTGCCCAAGGTGCCCTTTGACGCTGCCGGCTTGACACCGCTCAACATCAACGGCTGGGCCACCTGGCCTCTGGAGTTGACGGCTGATGGCCAGCGCAGCACCGTCTTGGCGGCGGTGGTCTCCATGGGGAATCCGCATGCCGTGCAGATTGTCGATTCAGTCGACACGGCGCCGGTGTTGGTCTGGGGCCCACAGATTGAAAACTACCCGCGCTTTGTGCGCCGCGTCAACGCGGGCTTCATGCAAATTGTGTCGCGCAGCGAGGTGCGCTTGCGTGTCTACGAACGCGGCGCGGGCGAAACGCTGGCTTGCGGCACCGGCGCTTGTGCGGCCGTGGTGGCGGGCATTCGGCTGGGACTGCTGGACGCGCATGTCGACGTGCACACGCACGGCGGTTTGTTGCACATCGAGTGGCAGGGCACGGCAGACCGGCTTGATGCGCCGGTCTTTCTGAGTGGCCCGGCGACGCAGGTCTTTGAAGGCGAGATCGACCTGCCTCGAAACTGAGGACAATGCGCACTATGAACCAGACACCTCACTCCCTGCAACACCCGATCACCGAAGACGACATCGCCAATTTTTTGGCCAACACACCAGACTTTTTTGAGCGTCACGCCGAATTGCTGGCCACCGTGCAGCTGTCGAGCGGCCTCGGCAGCCGCGCTGTCAGTCTGCAAGAACGCCAAGCCGGCATGCTGCGCGACAAAATCCGCGGCTTGGAATCGCGCGTGGTGGAGATGATTCGCCACGGTCAAGAAAACGTGACCATCGCCGACAAGATGCAGTCGTGGATGCTCAAGCTCCTGACGACCTCGTCAGCCCATGACTTGCCCGACACCATCGCCCAAGAACTGCAGACGTTGTTTGCAATTCCGCAAGTGGCCATCAAGGTATGGGAAGTGGCGGCGCCCTTTGCTAATGGTGATTTTGCGACTGGGGTGAGCGACGACGTGCGCAGCTTTGCCGCCTCGCTGTCGACGCCTTTTTGCGGCCTCAACGTCGGACTCGAAGCGGTCAGCTGGTTGCCTGAACCGGCAACGGCTCAATCGGTGGCGCTGATCGCCTTGCGCTCTGGCGATGCGCCGCAAGCGTTTGGCTTACTGGTGCTGGCATCGCCTGATGCAGAGCGTTTCACCAGCGGCATGGGCACCGACTTTTTGCAGCGGATTGGCGAGCTGGCCAGCGCTGCTTTGTCGCGTTTGCGCAGCCCGGCTGACGCGACGCTGGACTGATTCTTTCGCGGCGGCTGCCAGTGTTAACGCTGCCCACGCCAGACCCCTTGGTGCTGCGCTACCTTGAGCATGCACGCGTTGAAAAGCGCCTGGCCGTCCGCACGCTGGCGCTGTACTCGCTGGACTTGGAAAAGCTGCAAGCCTCGGCCGAGCAAGCGTCTGTGTCGCTGACGGCAGTGACACCAGTCCACATGCGGCGCTGGGTCGCGCAAATGCATGGGGGCGGCCGCAGCGGCCGGGGCATTGCGCTCATTTTGTCGGGCTGGCGCGGCTTTTACGGCTGGCTCGGGCGCGAAGGCTTGGTCAGTATCAACCCGGTGCAAGACTTGCGCGCACCCAAAGTGGCCAAGCCGCTGCCGAAGGCGCTCAGCGTCGACGAAGCGGTGCAATTGGCCGACTTCCAAACAGCAGACACCGAGGCGCACCCGGGCTTGCAAGCGCGCGACGAATGCCTGACCGAATTGCTTTACGGCTGCGGCCTGCGCATCGGTGAATTGGTCGGGCTAGACGCTTGCGCCAGCGCTCAAGCGCAAGGTTGGATTGATTTGCAAGCCGCCGAAGCTCATGTGCTCGGCAAGGGCGGCAAGCGGCGCAGCGTGCCCGTGGGTGCCAAGGCCTTGCAGGCGCTTGAGGCTTGGCTGGCGGTGCGCAGTGAATGGTTGAGCGATGCTAAGTCGGCAACGGATAACGCCGGGTCAGCACTGTTCATCAGTCACCGCGGCAGCCGCCTGACGCCGCAGCACATCCGAGTTCGGTTGAAGTTGCGCTCGCAGCAGGCTGGTCTGGCGACGCCGGTGCATCCGCACATGCTGCGCCATTCTTTCGCCAGCCACGTGCTGCAGTCGAGTGGCGATTTGCGCGCCGTGCAAGAGTTGCTCGGCCACGCCAACATCACCACCACGCAGGTGTACACGCGGCTTGATTTCCAGCATCTGGCGAAGATTTATGACGCCGCGCATCCCCGCGCGACA
>JABMMH010000325.1 GCA_013205645.1 Polaromonas sp.
CATCGAAGTGTTCGCCCCAGGGGGCGCGGCCTTGCCCGACTTGCAGACAACCTTGGCAGAAGTCAGGCAAAACAAAGAGGTCATTGCCGCAGCGCCTTTCATTGCGGCGCAAGCTTTGTTGGCGCGCGGCGAAGACATGAAAGGTGCTTTGGTGCGCGGCATTGACCCGGCGCTGGAGGGCGGCGTCACCGAGCTGGCGGAGCAGCTCAAAGACAGCGTGTTTCCGCGCTTGGTGAGCGGCGAATTTGGCGTGGTGCTGGGGGCCGAATTGGCGCGGTCTATGGGCGTGCGTCAGGGTGACAGTGTCACCTTGATCGCCCCGAGCGGGCAGGTGACACCAGCCGGCGTGGTGCCCAGGCTCAAGCAGATGACGGTGGTCGGCACGTTTGACTCCGGCCATTTCGAATACGACTCGGCGCTGGTGCTGATGCACCAAGACGACGCGGCCCGAATTTTCCGACTGGAAGGTCCGACCGGCATTCGTATCAAGTTGCGTGATCTGCACCAAGCTCGCGAAGTGGCCCAGCAACTGGCCGGCTCGCTGAGTGGCAATTTACTGATACGCGACTGGACGCGCCAAAACCGCACTTGGTTTGCCGCTGTTCAGCTTGAAAAACGCATGATGTTCATCATCCTCACGCTGATCGTGGCCGTGGCAGCTTTCAATTTGGTCAGCACACTGGTGATGACCGTCACCGACAAGCGCGCCGACATTGCCATCTTGCGCACGCTAGGCGCCAGCCCGAAAAGCATCATGGGGATTTTCATGGTTCAAGGCGCGATGGTGGGTGTGATTGGCACGCTGTCAGGCCTGTTGTTGGGGCTGGGTGTGGCCTTCAACATTGATGTGATCGTGCCGGCGCTGGAGCGGCTTTTGAATGCCAGCTTTTTACCGCGCGACATCTACCTCATCAGCCGCATGCCGAGTGAGCCGCTGTACGCTGACATCATGCCGATCGCGGTGATTTCACTGGTGTTGTCGTTCCTGGCCACGATTTATCCGAGCTGGCGCGCCAGTCGCGTCAACCCGGCGGAGGCCTTGCGTTATGAGTGACAACAACACAGAAGTGGTTTTGAGCGCCAAGGCCTTGACCAAACGATTTCAAGAAGGCCCGCTCGACGTGACAGTGCTGCGCGGCGTAGACCTGCAGGTGCATCGCGGCGAAACGCTGGCCATCGTCGGCGCGTCGGGTTCGGGCAAAAGCACACTCCTGCACATGATGGGCGGGCTGGACGCGCCGACCAGCGGATCGGTTCATCTCAAGGGTCAAGATTTGGCCACGCTGTCGGCCACGGCACAAGGCCGCTTGCGTAATCTGCAGCTGGGTTTTGTCTACCAGTTTCATCATCTGTTGCCGGAGTTCAGCGCGCTCGACAACGTTGCCATGCCTTTGTGGATTCGCCGGCAAACACGTGAAGATGCCGGCAAAACCGCGGCGGCCATGCTGGCGTCAGTCGGTCTCGAAAACCGCTTGCACCACCGGCCCTCAGAGTTGTCGGGTGGTGAGCGTCAGCGCGTTGCGATTGCCCGGGCGTTGGTGACGCGGCCAGCCTGTGTGCTGGCCGATGAGCCGACCGGCAACTTAGACCGCAGCACGGCAGATGGCGTCTTCGAGTTGATGTTGCAACTGTCCCGCGAGCACGGGACTGCGTTTGTCCTGGTGACCCACGACGAAACACTGGCGGCGCGTTGCGGCCGCCAGCTGCGTCTGGTGCTTGGTCAGCTGACTTGATGTCAGTTGGCTTGACTTAGTTGGCTTTTGCTCCTGAGTCTTTCACCAGCTTGGTCCAGAGCTTGGCGTCTTCTTTCAGGAAGGCGGCAAAGTCTTCTGGCGACTTGGACAGCGCGACCTCAGTGGCCTCACGTGCCAGCACGGCTTTGGGACCGTCGGCGTTCATGGCCAGTTGCGTTGCCGCGTGCAATTTTTTGATGATGTCGGGTGGCGTGCCTGCGGGCGCAAACAGGCCGTACCAAAAACTAAAGTTGAACTGCGGGTAACCGAGCTCTGCCATGCCTGGAATGTCGGGTGCAAACGTTGAGCGCTTGGGTGTGCTGACGGCCAGCCCTTTCATGCGGTCGGCTTTGACGAAAGGCAGAACCGCCGGTGGCGTGCCAAAAATCAGCTGCACTTGGCCCGCGATCACCGACTGCGAGGCTTGCGATCCGCCAGGGTAGGGGATGTGCTGTATGTCAATGCCAACAGTGTTCGCGAAGTGAACGCCGCCCAGGTGCGGTGCCGAGCCGTTGCCGGAGGAGGCGTAGTTCAATTTACCGGGTGACTTCTTGGCCGCGGCGATCAGATCGGCAACCGAGTTGATGCCGAGGCTGGGGTTGACGGCCAAGATGATGGGCGCAGAGGAGACCTGTGAGATGGGCACCAGCGTGTTGACGCTGTGCGTCATTTCTGGCCGCATCGCCGGGTTCACTGAGATGCTGCTCGGGCTGGCGAGCAAGATGGTGTAACCGTCGGGTGCGGCGCTGCGGGAGACGTACTCAGCCGCCAAACTAGAGCCTGCGCCGGGCTTGTTTTCGACGATGACTTGCTGGCCCAAAATTTTGCTCAAGGCTTCCGCCGTCGCTCGGCCAGTGAAGTCGGCAGCACCGCCCGGCGTGAAGCCAACGACGATCTTAATAGTTTTGTTCGGGTAGGCTTGAGCGAGTGCCGAGGTGCTCACGGCGCTGATACCGCTGACGGCCAGCGCCAAGACAAGCTGCAATGCTTTGGATTTTTTTGTTCTCATGTTTGTCTCCTAGTGGATTGTTTTTTTAAATACTTGGAACGCCGGCCAGCACAATCTTGCCCAGGTGCTGGTTGGCCTCCATGTGGGCCTTGGCCTCGGCCAATTGCTCAAACGGAAAAACTTTGTCGAGCATGGTCTTGACGCTGCCGTCGGCGATGCGCGGCAACATGCTGGCAATGAACTCCGGCACCGCTTGCATGCGCTGGGCCGGCGTGCGCAGTTTGTTCGAGACGCCAAACAAGCGCAGGCGGTTGGTGTGCAGCAAGGTCAGGTCGATGTCGCTGTGGGTCACGCCATCGACATAACCGACCATGGCCAGTCGGCCTTCAAAAGCCATGCAGCGCATGGATTCTGCAAACACCGTGCCGCCCACCGTGTTGATGACCAGGTCAGCGCCGTGGCCGCCGGTGGCCTCCATCACGCGTGCAGCAAAGTCGGGCGCGCGGGTGCACAGCCCCACATCCAGACCCATGGCTTTCATTCGCTCTAGCTTGTCGGCTGAACCCGATGTGCCGATGACTTTGGCACCGAGGGCTTTGGCCATTTGCACCGCGGCAACGCCGACGCCAGAGGACACGCCAGAGATAAACAGCCATTCGCCAGCCTTCAGTTGGCCCTGAATCACCAGCATGTCGTAGACGACGTGAAAGGTCAGGGGAATGCTGGCGGCTTCTTCCCAGCTGAGGCACGCTGGCACAGCCATGGCTTCTCCAGCGTCGACCAGCGCGTACTCGGCAAAGGCGCCTGCCATGCGGCCCATGACGCGGTCGCCAATGGCAAAGTTCTTGACCTCTGCGCCCGCGCGAACGACCTCGCCAGCGGCTTCGGTGCCCACCGCTTTGACGGCGCCGGGCTTGTGCAAACCACCCTTCAAAAACTCGCCGCGATTGAGGCCGGCAGCGCTCACGCGCACCAGCAACTGGCGAGGGCCCGGGTTTGGCACCGGCGTGTCACGCAGCTCCAGTGTTGTCTCTGCACCTTGCGACAGTTCAGGGGTTTTGAGCCAATACGATTTCATACTTTTAACGACCTTTGAAAACTGGTTTACGTTTTTCCATGAAAGCTTTGCGGCCTTCGGCGTAGTCTTCGCTTTCAAAGCAATGGCGGATCTGCTCCTGGCACAGCGCCATGTTGAGGTCTGACGACGGCTTGAGAATTTCAGCCATGATCGCCTTGCCGGCTTGCACCGTGATGGGCGCGTTCTCGGCCATCGCACCGGTGTATTGCGCGAGCAATGCTGCCAGCTCTGCTGGCTCGGCCAAGCGTGTGACCAAGCCCAACGCTTTGGCTTCGGTGGCGTCAATTCGGCGGGCGGTGAAGAACAGGTCTTTGGCTGCGCCGACGCCGATCAAATTGACCAGGTTTTTAAGCGCCGAGTAGCGGTAACCCAAGCCTAGGCGTGCTGCGGGGATAGAAAAAACCGAATCGGTTGAGGCCAGACGGATGTCGCAGCTGATGGCGACATTGACGCCGCCGCCGATGCAGTAGCCGCGAATCAGGGCCAGTGTCGGCTTGCGGCAGTTGTAAATACTCATCAGCGACTCTTCGGCCATCGCTTCGTAATATTTCACGGCTTCTTTGGCGGCGCGCATGTCTTCAAACTGCGTGATGTCTGCCCCCGAGATAAAGGCTTTTTCACCGGCGCCTGAAAACACCACCATGCGAATGTCGTCATCAAGTTCGGCTTGTGCCAGCAGCGGCGGCACGGCCTCCCACATGTCGACGGACAAGGCGTTGTGGCGAGCCGGGTTGTTGAAACGGATGTGCAGCGCCGAGGCTTCGGTCCAGACTTCGACACGTTCTGTCGTGGATGTGTAGGTAGTGCTTGTGGTACTTGGCAAAGTGAAACTCCAAAATAAGTTTGATTTTTTAAAATAGGTTGGCGACAGGCACCACTGTGTCAGAAGATTTCAGCGGCTTTCATTCTGACCAAGTCGGCTTCAGCGTAGCCCAACTCGCCCAGCAGTTCAGCCGTGTGCTCACCGCGGCGTGGTGCCGCGCGCACGATGTCGCTAGGGGTGCGCTCAAGTTGCATCGGCTGCCCAACATGCCGCTGGGCCCCAAGTCGATTGGAGACCACCTCCTTGACCATTTTCAGGTGATCGATTTGCGGCAACTCGAAGACTTCTTGCATGTTGCTGATCAGGCCGCAGGCCACGCCGCCGTCATTGAACAGCGCGATCCAGTGGGCGCGGTCGTGGCTGGCCAAACGCTGGTTGATCTCTGCGTTGAGGCTCTCGCGGTGGACGGAGCGGCTGGGTTTGTCGTGGTAGCGCTCGTCGGTCATCCACTCCGGCGCACCGAGGATGTGGCAAAAGCGTTCCCATATTTTTGAGCCAAAGACGGCGATGTTCATGAAGCCGTCGCGGGCTTGGTAGACACCGGTTGGAATGCTGGTCGGGTGCGCGTTGCCGGACTGCCCGGCAATCTCGCCGTCGATCAGCCAGCGGGCGGTTTGGAAGTCCATCATGTAGACCATCGACTCCAGCAGCGAGGTATGCACCCACTGACCTTTGCCCGATTCGTTGCGTTCCAACAGCGCCACCAAAATACCTTGCGCGGCAAAGATGCCGGCGCACAAATCGGCGATCGGCAACCCCACCCGGACGGGGCCTTGGCCGGGCAGGCCGGTGACTGACATCAGCCCGCCCATGCCTTGCACGATCTGGTCAAAACCCGGCCGTTTGGCGTAGGGGCCGGACTGGCCGAAGCCGGAGATGCTGGCGTAGATCAGACGCGGCTGGTCTTTGGCCAAGGTTTCGTAATCAATGCCCAGTCGAAACTTGACGTCAGGCCGAAAGTTTTCGACCACGACGTCGGCCGTGGCGATCAATTTTTTGAGAATCGCGATGCCCTCGGCTTCTTTCAAATTCAGCGTGATCGAGCGTTTGTTGCGGTGAGTGAATTGGTAGTCTGAGCCGTCTTGCCCGCCCAGGGTGTCGTCGCCGCGCATGTGCTCGGGCATTTGCACCTGAATCACGTCAGCACCCCAGTCGGCCAGCTGGCGGCAAGCGGTCGGACCGGCGCGCACCTGCGTCAGGTCAATCACGCGAAAGCGTTGCAGTGCGGCGGAGGCGGGCATGTGGGGCATCAGGGGCTCTTTGGGTTGGCGAAAGGATCTCAAGTATGGGTTCAAACCTTTTAAAGTGTCAACACTTTGGCTCTAAGTGTTTACCTTATATTGGAATTTCAGCTGTCGTCATGTAAAATCCATCGCGCTGCAAAAACGCAGCCATTCAGCGCCCAAGCCCGGGATTCGCCTCTGATTGAACAAGAAAGCCACATGACTGAACGAGGCGATCTGAAGCCTGAAAACGGCTTGCCCAGTGCTATTGCTGAGGCCATCAAACGGCTGATTTTCACCGGTGAACTCAAGCCCGGTGAGCGGCTGAATGAAGCCGCTTTGGCGCTGCGCATGGGCACCAGCCGCGGGCCGATCCGCGAAGCCATCCGCACCTTGGCCGGCTCAGGCATGGTCACCGCTGTCGTCAACAAAGGGGTGTATGTGCGGCAGATTTCGGTGCGTGAAATGCTGGAAATTTACGACCTGCGCGCCCTCATTTTTGGCTTTGCCGCGCAACGCGCCATCGACAACCTGACCGATGAACACCGTGCCCGCTTTGAAGTGCTGTTGGCCGGCATGGACGCAGCTTGTGAGAAGAACGACAGCACCCATTACTACGAGCTGAACTTGGCGTTTCATGCGCTGGTGCTGGACTTGTCGAACAACCAACGCGCGCATCAGGCTTACAACGATTACGTCAACGAGTTGCATTTGTTTCGCCGTCGTTTCTTCAACGCGCCTGGCAA
>JABMMH010000326.1 GCA_013205645.1 Polaromonas sp.
GTCTTGCAAGCACTCAACCCAATGAGCACGGGCGGCCTCTCTTTGACACTGGCCGTCTTTGGTTTGTCAGGCGTCGTCGGCACACTGGTCGGCGGCTGGGCGAATGACCGTTTTGGTTCGCTGCGCACCTTGGTGGCACAACTCACGGTGTTGATCATCATGATGGGCTTGCTGCCGCTGACGCAGGGCAACATTCCGTTGACGGTGGTCGCGCTGGTGGTCTGGGGCATCGCCGGCTTTGGCATGATGACACCGCAGCAAAGCCGGCTAGCCAGCCTGTCGCCCAAGCAAGCGCCGCTGCTGCTGAGCCTGAATGGCTCCATGCTCTACATGGGCACGGCGCTCGGCAGCGTCATGAGTGGCGCCTTGCTGGACACACTCGGCTTGACCCACCTCGCCTGGGTCGGCGTGCCGTTTGCGCTGCTGGCTTTGCTGACGCTGGTCTTTGATCGCCGGGCCGCGAAGGTGCTGAAAACAACTCAGTCCAAGGCGACCGCAGCAACGTGACCAACCGGCCGCGCCATTTACCCTTATGATTCAAGACATGCGTTTTTTTGTGCTCGCTCTCTTGATGGTCTTGCTGCCGCTGCGCGGCTGGACTGGCGACGCCATGGCGACAGACATGGCTGTGAGTGCCGCTGCACAACAGATCCATCAGACGACTAATGCGGCTGCAAAGGCTGATAGTCATCAAGGTCACGAAGGTCACAGCAATCATGCGGCCCACGAGACACTGACCGAAGTGACGGCCAGCACAACCGACTGCCTCATTCATGCCGATTGCGATCAGACCCACAATGCGGGTCATAGCGCTGGTGATTGCGAATCTTGCTCGGCCTGTCAAGCCTGTCACAACGTTCCGCTGCTGGTGGACTCAGACGAGTTGAAGTCGCGCGTGAACTCACTTTGGACGCCCACCGAGGCGGTTGATCCGTTCGCCAGTGCCGACGCGGCACACGACCAAAAACCCCCGATTTCCTGATCTCCCGGCCCTAACTGGGCCGGTACTTTGCAACTGGGGTTGCGCTTTGAGCGCTCAGTCCCAGTCTTCCGGCGCCGTCTGACTTGTTCAGCTTGCGCGCCCTGCAACCGCATCAGGAGATTTGTTTTGAAAACCCACCCTCATTTTTTAAGAACGCAGCGCATGGCCGGGCATTGGCTCGCCGTCGGCTCTGCCTTTGCCCTGCCCTTGCTGACGCAGGCCGCGCTGGCACAAACGCCGGCTGCCGTTTTTTTACCGCTGAACCCCCAGCCCACACTGCAAGCGCTCAACCCGCAATCAGCCGTGCCGCCCGCTGTTTACCGCTCAACACTCGCTGGCCTGCCGCGTGGCGTCGAAGACACCCAGCTGGACTGGCGCCGCAGCAACGACGCTGTCGGCCAGTTCAAACGTGGGCACATCGACCTGCTCCGCTTAGAGCAAAAAAACGCAGCGCCAGCCGTCGCCCAACCCAAGGCCGCACCATGAACAGCGCTATTTTTTGCAAATCATTCCTCGCTCTCAGCTTGGCCGCCACCTTGGCCGGTTGCGCCAGCGTCGCGTCAGACGGCGGCGTCAACGCCTTGCAGCAGCGCATGGCCAGCCTGCCAACGCAAAGCGCCTCGACGATGACCCTCCCGCGGCCGGGCCAAGACAATAGCAGCGAGATTGCGCAACTGCTCACAGGCCCACTCAGTGCTGATGCCGCCGTGCGTGTGGCCTTGCTGAACAACCCCGGTCTGCAAGTGGCACTGGGCAACGAGGGCGTCAACATCTCAGACCTGACGCCAGAACAACAACCCGCCAAGCTGCGAGCGAGTCAACAGCTCACGCGGCTGTCGACCGAGACCCGCAAGGCTTGGTTCAACGCGGTTGGCGCCGCCCAAACCGTGGGCGCGTTGACGCAGGCCCAAGACGCCGCCGAAGTCAGTGGCGACCTGGCCCGTCGTCTGACACAGGCGGGCAACTGGAGCCGCTTGCAGCAAGCGCGTCAGCAGGTTCATTTGATTGAAGCTGCGAGCGATTTATCACACGCCCAGCAAGCCGCCTTCAGCGCCCGTGAAAAGCTGGTGGTCTTGCTTGGCCTGTGGGGCGAGTCAGCGCAGTTTGAGCTGCCAACACAGTTGCCCGCCTTGCCAGCGCAGCCGCGCGACATGCCTGATGTGGAAACCCGCGCACTGCAAGCGAGGGAAGACATTCGCATCGCGACGCTGCTGTGGCAACGCAAAGAAGCCGAGCGCCGCCTGACCAAGCCGGGCGAGCTGTGGGACGCCATGGGCGACGCCGCGAAGCTGCGCCAGACGGCCATCCAAGTGCGCAGCCACGCGCGTGAAAGCTACCAACGCTACCGCGGCCACTACGACCTCGCGAAGCGCCAGCAAGACGAAATGCTGCCGCTGCGCCAGTTCATCAGCGACGAGATGCTGCTGCGCTACAACGGCATGCTGTCCAGCGTCTTCGACGTCTTGACAGACACGCGCGCACAAGCGCTCGCCACCCACAGCGCGATTCAAGCCACGCGCGATTTTTGGCTTGCGGACGCCGACCTGCAAAGCCTGCTGGCTGGCGCACCCACACAGGACACGACACCATGAACCGACGCAACTTCTTCAACACCGCTGCCTTCTCGGCCGTGGCTGCCGCATCGGTCAGCAAAGTCGCCATGGCCGGCTTGCCCGAGGTCGCGCTGATGACCAGCACCGACACCGCCGCACCCTTGAGCCCTCCCAATGGCCAGCCCTACAACCCGGTCGTCACCCTGAATGGCTGGACGCTGCCTTGGCGCATGAACAAAGGTGTCAAAGAATTTCACTTGGTGGCCGAACCCGTGGTGCGTGAAATGTCGCCCGGCTTCAAGGCCCACATGTGGGGCTACAACGGCCAAAGCCCAGGCCCGACGATTGAAGTGGTGGAAGGCGACCGCGTGCGCATCTTTGTCACTAACAAACTGCCTGAACACACCACCATTCACTGGCACGGCCAGCGTCTGCCCAACGGCATGGACGGCGTTGCCGGGCTGAACCAGCCGGCCATTCCGGTTGGCAAAACCTTTGTCTATGAATTCATGGCGAAGCGTCCAGGCACCTTTATGTACCACCCGCATGCCGACGAGATGACGCAAATGGCCATGGGCATGATGGGTTTTTGGGTCACGCACCCGAAGCTCGACAAAGCCGGCAAGCACCCGCAGATTGACAACGTGGACCGCGACTTTGTTTTCTTGCTGAACTCCTACGACATCGAACCGGGCAGCATGACACCCAAGGTCATGACCATGAACGACTTTAATTTGTGGTCGTGGAACAGCCGTATTTACCCGGGCATTGACTCGCTCAACGTGCGCAAAAATGACAAGGTTCGCATCCGCGTCGGCAACCTGACCATGACCAACCATCCGATTCATTTGCATGGCCATGAGTTTGTCGTCAGCGGCACCGATGGCGGGCCGACGCAAAAGTCCTCGCGCTGGCCAGAAGTGACGACCGATGTGGCAGTCGGCCAGATGCGTCAAATCGAGTTCTTGGCAGACGAAGAAGGCGACTGGGCTTTTCATTGCCACAAGAGCCACCACACCATGAACGCCATGGGCCATGACGTGCCAACCATGATCGGCGTGGACCACCGCGGTCTGGTGAAAAAGCTGCAAAAGTCCATGCCCGACTACATGGTGATGGGCGAACGCGGCATGGCCGACATGGGCGACATGGTGATGCAAATACCAGACAACACCGCGCCCATGATGGCCGGCAAAGGGCCTTACGGCGGCGTTGAAATGGGCGGCATGTTCAGCATGCTCAAAGTGCGCAAAAACCAAGCACCTGGCGACTACAAAGACCCCGGCTGGTACCAGCAACCCGCCGGCACGCAAGCCTATGAATGGACCGGTGCCTTGCCCGACGCCACGCGCCAAACAACCGCCAGCCCCAGCGGAAAGCCAGCACCCGCAGCATCCCAAGCTGCACCCGCCACTGAAGTTCAAATCCGCAAACCGGCCGCATCCGGCGGTCAC
>JABMMH010000327.1 GCA_013205645.1 Polaromonas sp.
CGCTGGAACTGGCCAGTTTGACCACGGTTTTATTGCTCCTCATCGCCACGCCGATTGCCTGGTGGCTGGCGCGCTCCAAATCAGGGTGGCGTGGGCCGATTGCCGCGGTGGTGGCGCTGCCACTGGTGCTGCCGCCCACCGTGCTGGGTTTTTATTTGTTGGTGGCGCTGGGGCCGAACGGGCCGATTGGTCAGTTCACACAGGCGATGGGCTGGGGCACCTTGTCTTTCACCTTTGCCGGCCTGTTGCTGGGCTCGGTGATTTACTCCATGCCGTTTGCAGTGCAGCCGATTTTGCATGCCTTCGAAGCCATCGGTGAGCGCCCGATGGAGGTCGCCGCCACCCTGCGTGCGCGACCGATCGATGCTTTTTTCAGCGTGGCGCTGCCGCTGGCCAGGCCCGGTTTTATCACTGCGGCCATTTTGAGTTTTGCCCACACCATTGGTGAGTTTGGTGTGGTGCTGATGATTGGCGGCAACATTCCGGACAAGACCCGCGTGGTCTCGACGCAGATTTACGGCCATGTGGAGGCCATGGAATACGCACAAGCCCATTGGCTGGCCGGCGGCATGCTGGTGTTTGCCTTTGCGGTGCTGCTGGGCCTGTCCCTGATGAACCGCAAAAACACGCAGGTGATGCGGTGAGCGTGCCGCCCAGCCGCATCCGGCTCAAGCTCCAAAGAGCCGCCTTTGCGCTGGACGTTGACCTTGAACTGCCAGGCCAAGGCATCACAGTGTTGTTTGGTGTGTCCGGCTCGGGCAAAACCAGTTTGCTGCGCTGCGTGGCCGGCTTGGAGCGCACGCCGGATGCGCGGGTAGCGATTGCCGGTGAGACTTGGCAGGACGACGCCACCGGCATTTACCTGCCGACCTGGCAACGCCCGCTGGGCTATGTGTTTCAAGAAGCCAGCTTGTTTGAGCACCTGACTGTGCGCGGCAATTTGCAGTTTGGCTTGCAGCGCGCCAAAGATGCCGACAGCTCGGCGTTGAACGCCGCCATCGATTTGCTGGGCATTGCCGCGCTGCTGGAGCGCAAAACCAGCCAGCTGTCCGGAGGTGAGCGTCAGCGTGTGGCGATTGCCCGCGCACTGGCCACGCAACCCCGCTTGCTATTACTGGACGAACCGCTGGCCGCGCTCGACCACGCGCGCCGGCAAGACATCCTGCCCTGGTTGGAGCGGCTGCGCGATGAGCTGAAAATCCCCATGCTCTACGTCACGCATTCCTCGGACGAAGTGGCCCGGCTGGCGGACACCTTGGTGGTGCTGGACGCCGGCCAGGTCAAGGCCTGTGGCCCGGTGGCCGAGGTCTTGGCCAGACTCGACATTCCCGTGGTGCTGGGCGACGACGCCGGTGCGCTGCTGTCGGCCCGCATCGAGGAACGCGACGAGCGCTGGCAATTGGCGCGGCTGGCGTTCAACGGCGGCAGTCTGTGGGTCCGTGACACCGGTCTGCCGCTGGGACGACAGGTGCGGGTGCGGGTCTTGGCCCGTGATGTCAGCATTGCACTGGACCCACCCAGCCAGACCAGCATCCAGAATGTGCTGCCCTGCGTGGTGCAGGCGATCGGCCCGGACACGCATGCGTCGCAGACTTTGATTCAGCTTCAGTGTGGTCAGTCGGTCTTGCTGGCGCGCGTCACCGCGCGTGCGGTAGATGCGCTGCAACTGAAGCCCGGCATGCAGGTCTGGGCGCAGGTGAAGTCAGTGGCTTTGGTCGAGTAGCTATTTAACGATTACGCCGACGCAGCCCGCACCGGCTTCTTCGCCAACATGAACGAGACCGAGCCCAGCGCCGCCAAGATCGACAGGACGGTGAAGCCAAGCCGGTAGTCGCCGGTCAGGTCGGCCAACATGCCGGCGACCATCGGCCCGGCGATCTGACCCACGGCGATGATCGCGGCTGAAATACCCATGATGGCGCCGATGGCTTGGCGGCCAAAATAATCGGCCCGGATCGCCTGCATGAAAGGTCCGCGCAGTCCCCAAGCCAAGCCATGAAACATGGCGAAGGCGATCAAGCCCTGCATCTGGCTGGAATACGTCAAAAACATCAAACCAAGGGCGTGCGACAACATGCACAGCGCCGCCACTTTTCGCTTTTCAAACCGGTCACCCATAGCGGCACCCAGCAACACGCCCAAGAGCTGACCGAACGTCATCAGCATGATGACCCAGCCCGCCGCAGCAAAGGTGTAGCCGAGGCCTTCGCGCATGTGGGTAATCGCATGGACGTTGACGGCGGTGACCACCAACAAAGCCAGCCCGTGGCCGATCGCCAGCAACCAGAAGGCGCGCGTGTTGAGGGCTTCGCGGAGTGAAAATTCTTGTGACCCGGCTGCTTTCAAAACGACCGATCCAGGCGTCTCGTCTTCTGGCCGAATGCCATCGACAAATTCACCATGGTCTTCGGGCCGCCTGCGGATCATGCGCGCCAAGGGCAAACCCACAACAAGAGCCAGCACGCCGGATGCCGCTGCCGTGGCGCGCCAGCCCCACTGCTGCATAGACCAAGCCATGGCGGGCACCATCAAACCGCCCAGCGCCAGACCCAAGCTCATGATGGAGAGGGCCCGGGCGCGGTATTTTTCAAACCAATGGACGATGGCCACCGAGAGCGGGAAATAGCCGCCCAAACTGGCGCCAATCGCCATCAAAACAGCGCTGGCATAAAAGGTCCCCACGCTGTCCACCTGGCTCAACAGCAAGAGGCCGGCACTGAAAATCACGACGCCCCAACGAATGAGGGATTGCGGACCCCAGCGGTCCATCAGCCAACCGAGCAGCGGCCCAATGATGGCCGACTCGGCCGACTGCAAGGCCGCAGCACCCGACAGCGTGGTCTTGCTCCAACCCATTTCTTCCGACAAGACGGCGATGTACAGACCGAAGCTCTGCAACAGCAAAGCGCCTATCAAGAACTGGATGCCACAAGCCGCACCGACCATGCGCCAGCCGTAGAAAATTTTCATCTCAGTTCATGCGCTGTGGTGCTGTGCGGCAGCGGTCAATCAGGTGTTTTTGGAGATGGTGATGGTCGGGAATTTGGACGAAAAATCTTTATTCTTGGCCGCAATCGAGACCGCGACTTTGCGCGCCACCGATTTGTAAATGGCCGCGACATCGCCATCGGGGTCGGCCACCACGGTCGGTCGGCCGTTGTCGGCCTGCAGGCGAATTTGCATGTCCAGCGGCAAGGCGCCAAGGTAATCCATGGCGTAGTCAGCGGCCATTTTCTTGCCGCCGTCTTCACCAAAAATATGCTCAGAATGACCGCAGTTGCTGCAGATGTGCACCGCCATGTTTTCAACAATACCGAGGATTGGCACGCCGACTTTCTCAAACATTTTGATGCCTTTTTTGGCATCCAGCAAGGCGATGTCTTGCGGCGTGGTGACGATCACGGCGCCCGTCATCGGCACGCGCTGGCTCAGCGTCAGTTGAATATCGCCGGTGCCGGGCGGCATGTCGACGATCAGGTAATCGAGGTCTTTCCAGTTGGTCTGGCGCAGCAGCTGCTCCAGCGCCTGCGTCGCCATCGGGCCGCGCCAGATCATGGCTTCGTCTTGGGCCACCAAAAAGCCGATCGACATGACTTGAATACCGTAATTTTCCATCGGCTCCATGTTTTTGCCGTCGACGCTTTCAGGACGTCCTGCAATGCCCATCATCATCGGCGGGCTGGGGCCGTAAATATCGGCGTCCAGCAAACCCACGCTGGCGCCTTCAGCGGCCAAGGCCAGCGCCAAATTAAC
>JABMMH010000328.1 GCA_013205645.1 Polaromonas sp.
GCGTTTGGCGATCGGCCAAACGCGTTCGTGCACGTCGTCGTAGGCCAGCGGCACCCAGTCGTCGAGCGTGCCGCTCGGGTTGGCCTGCATCACCGCCCAGACTTTGGCTTCGCGCTTGAGTCGGTGCGCCTTCAGCTGGGCGATCGCGTCTTTGGCTTGGCCCAGCACATAGCCGTGGGCCGGCAAGATGAACGCGATGGCGTGCGCGTCACAGGCGGCGCTCAGCTGGTCCAGCGAATCGAGGTAAGCGTTCATGTTGCCATCGGGCGGATTGACGATGGTGGTGCTGCCGTTGAGGATGTGGTCGCCGCTGAACAACAGACCGTCTTCGAGCAGCACCAAGCACAGGTGGTTGGCGGCGTGGCCAGGCGTGTGCATGACCTGCAGGGTGTGCGTTGTTCCCCCTTCTGGCCCTGTCGAAACGAGCTTGATGAGCTCGTTGTTTGCCAGCGCTTGATCAGGCGTGAAGGCGCTGTCGGCGCGTGCTGTTGGCAGCGAGGCCAAGCCCAGGATCGGTGGCTTGGATTGACCGCCGGCTTCGCACAACGCTTGCAACGGTTTGGCACCGGGCGAATGGTCAGGGTGCGAGTGCGTGCAGACGATCATGCGAATGTCGCCGCCAGCAGCGGCGTATAAACGCGCCAAGTGATCTGCGTCAGCCGGGCCGGGATCGATGGCGATGTAACCCGAGTTAACGTCGCCGACCAAATAACTGTTGGTGCCCGGGCCGGTCATGACGCCCGGATTCGGTGCGGTCAAGCGCAGCAGGTTTTTCAGCAGCGGCACCGGCTGCGTGGTTTGCCAGTCGAGGCTGTGGGCGATTTGACCGTCCGGGCTGGTCAGCGCCAGTTCGCCAAACGCCGATTCATGCTCCATGTAGCGCGCCTCTTTGCCGGCCAACCATCCGGCACGAGGGCAAGAGGTCCAGAGGGGTTCTTCCGTGGCGGCGCAGACCTCGAGAACGGCTTCTACGTCCGCAAACTTCTGCAGCCGTTCTAGCGTGCGCAGTGTCGGGTAGATCATGAAAAATCGGCCTTTTGCATGCCGCGCCAGCGCGTCAGCAGGGCGTATCCAAGTGGGCTCAAACTGCTCAGCTTCGTCAGCCAGCGGCGTCTGACCGTGCGGCATGCGCGCCACCAGAAAAGGCACGTCAAATCGGCGCGGCAAATCCCGGTCGGTGACCCAGTGCGCCAACACAAACACCTCGCTGCCCGCCAGCTGCAAATGGCGCGCAGCGCACTGTTCGGCAAATGGTGCGCTGCGGTCGAGGCTGGCGATGTCCGCGCTGTCAGGGTGACGGCCATCGGCATGGCGCGCCAGCAAGACGCCGAGCTCTTCGAAGCTTTCTCGAATGGCGGCAATCGCTTGCGTCAGGTGCAGATCGCTTTGCGTGTGGCGCCGCGTCGACTGGCCATGCGTCAGCGCGTCGGCGCTGTCGATGCCACCGCCCGGAAAGACATAAGCGCCGGGCGCAAAGCTGGCCGTAGACGAACGTCGCGTCATCAGCACTTCCAGGCCGTCGGGCGTGTCGCGCAGCAGCAACATGGTGGCCGCAGGGCGCAGGGGCGCAGCGTCGCGCTGCGGATAAAGGAGTTGGGAGGCTCTGACCATGGCGTTCATTTTGCCCGTGAACCATGCTAAGTACTTTCCTCTATGGTGTGGTGGCGTGTCCTTCGCCATACTGTTGCCCTCAACTCACAGGACGTATCGATGAAGACAACAACATGGCGGCTCAAAGCCACCTCCGCATTGACTGCACTGCTGTGCTTCGGCAGCGTCAGTGCTTTTGCCCAGACCGCCGCAGTGCCTGGTGCTTGGCCCAGCAAACAACCGATCAAATTGGTCGCTGTGTTTCCACCAGGAGGCTCTGTCGACCAGGTGGCGCGCATTTTGTCGCAGCCTTTGTCGCAACAACTCGGGCAAACCGTCATTGTTGAGAACCGTGGCGGCGCGTCTGGCTCTATCGGCGCCGCCGCCGTGGCTGCAGCACCGGCAGATGGCTACACTTTTGCCGTGGTTTTTGACACCCACGCTGTTAACCCCAGCTTGATTGCGGGTCTGCCTTATGACACGCGCAAAGACTTGTCGCCGGTGATGCTGATTGGCACTTCGGCGATGGTGCTGGCGACCCACGTCGGCTCAGAATACAAAACCTTTGCTGACGTGGTGGCGGCGGCCAAGGCCAATAAGAATGTCAGCTACGGCAGCATTGGTTCGGGCAGTTTGGGTCACTTGGCCATGTCTTTGCTCAGCAAGAGCGGCAACATCGACTGGCAGCATGTGCCTTACAAAGGCGGTGGCCCGTTGATGACCGACGCTGTGGCCGGCCACGTGCCATTGGCGATTGGCTCGGTGTTCGTGGTCAAGCCGCACATCGACAGCGGCCGCATGCGCCCGCTGGTGGTCACCACCAGCAAACGCTCGCCGGAATTGCCCAATGTGCCGACCTTGGCTGAAAGCGGTTTTACCGGTTTTGACGCGCCGGCTTGGTGGGCCATCTTGGCCCCTGCCAAGACCCCGCCAGCGATCATCAAGCGCATGAACGAAGAAGTCGCCAAAGCCTTGAAAAATCCGGATATCGCTAAAAAGCTCAGCGCCCAAGGCATCAACATCGTCGGCAGCACGCCCGAGGCGGCCAGCAACTTCATCAATAACCAAATTGATGTGTGGGCCAAGGTCGTGAAAGACAACGGCATCAAGACGGACTGAACGTCCGCCTGCCAGGTTCTGGCTTGACC
>JABMMH010000329.1 GCA_013205645.1 Polaromonas sp.
GCATCAACCAACATCAACAGTTCGCGATTCATTTCACAAGCCTGCCTTTCTCTTATTTCTCAGTCTGTTTATCTACAGGCGGGACGCTTTTGGGGCGGCGTCCCTTGAAGTCAACCACGGGCGCCAAACGCGCCTGGGCGATCTCGTCAAGCGTGAAGCCCAGCGCCTGCAAAGGTGCGGGAACTCTGTGCTTGCTTACTTTTTGACCCGGCTTGACATCTGGCTCTTCAGCCCAGACGATTTGCCAGCCGGTGTCGACACGCTCAAGCGTACCGCGAAATTTCTTGCGATTGGCTGAAATCTCCGTGCCGGCACTGGCGGCAACGCCGATCGGTGCCTTCAAGGTGATGTCAATCAAGTCACCAATGAAACGTTCAAAATCTTGTTCAGTGCGCAGCGGCCTGTCGATTCCTGGCGAGCTGACCTCTAGCCGGGAGTACTCAGTACCTTCAACTTCCAGTACAAACTGGAGCTGGCGAGTGACTTTTTCACAGTCTTCTGCGTTGATATGTTGCTCTGCACCGGGGGCCGTCCCCAACACATAAGGCATGTCGATCGTCGCGCGCAGCAATCCACCGGTCGTGCGCTCAATGTCCACCAGCTCGTAGCCAAGCCCGGTCACGGTTTGACTGATCGTGTTGTGTAAATCTTGTAAAGCCATTCAGTCTCTAAAACTCATCCACAGTGCAAAAACAAACGCCCAAAAAAAATGAGCGGTGAAAACCCGCCCATTCGGTCGTGAAGCCGATATTGTAGCGCCCCGTACAACTCTCTGCAATGGAAATACATGCCAAACACCCGGCTTTTTGATGAATCAGGTGATTTGCGTCACCAATAAGCGGGTGTAGGGATGCTGAGGTGACAAAAGAACCTGGTCAACCGAGCCAGATTCAAGCACTTCGCCGGCTTGCATGACCAGCACATCGTGCGCCATGGCCCGAATCACATCGACATCGTGGGTGATGAGCAAATAACTCAGGCCGCGTTCACTTTGCAATCGCTGAAGTAATTCTAAAACTTGTTTTTGAACCGTGACGTCGAGTGCGCTGGTGGGTTCGTCCAGCACCAGCATGTCAGGCTCGACCATCAGCGCCCTGGCAATCGCCATGCGCTGGCGTTGACCGCCCGAAAACTCATGCGGATAACGTTGCAACAGGCGCGGGAACTGAGTTTCAGTCATGCCAACGTCTGCCAACGCCTTGACCACCCGCTGCTGGCGCTGCTCAACGCTCAGTTCAGGCTGGTGCACACGCAAGCCTTCGCCGACGATTTCTTCAATCGTCATTCGCGGCGACAGCGACGAAAACGGGTCTTGAAAGACCACCTGCACCGCCCGGCGGATGGCTTTGTTGTTTGCCGCGTCGCGACTCCACGTTTTTCCGGCCAGTTGCAACTCACCCTGACTCGGGTGCAAGCCCAGCACGGCCAAGGCCAGGGTCGATTTGCCAGAGCCCGACTCGCCGATGACGCCCAGTGTTCGACCCTTGGCTAAAGTGAAACTGGCGGACTTGACGGCCACAAACTCGCCTTTTTTGAACCAGCCCCGAAAACCCGCGATGGGCACCGGGTAGCTGACGCGCAAGTTTTGGCTTTGCATCACGTGTGCGGACGCGACGCTTGAAAAAGCCTCGGTCACATCCCTGACCGGCCGGCTGTCCATCAATTTACGGGTGTACGGGTGTTGCGGGTTGGCAAAAACATCGGCCACACGGCCCTGTTCGACGATGAAGCCGTTTTCCATCACCGCGATGCGGTCTGCAAAGCGTCGAACCAGGTTCAAGTCGTGCGTGATGAGCAGCACGGCCATGCCGTTTTTCTTTTGCAGCGCCGACAACAAATCCAGAATTTGACCGCGCAAGCTGACATCCAGTGCCGTGGTCGGCTCATCCGCCAGCAACAGGCGCGGCTGACACGCCAACGCCATGGCGATCATGGCGCGCTGCCGTTGCCCGCCCGACAACTGGTGCGGGAAAGAATGGGAACGGCGCTCGGCCTCGGGAATGCCAGTGTCGGCCAACAAAGCC
>JABMMH010000009.1 GCA_013205645.1 Polaromonas sp.
ATCGAATACAGCGAGCCGCAAGTGCAGGTCGTCACCAAAGACGACGAGATCGTCGGCTTTGTCGGCTTTGACCGTTCGCGCGACAAAGGCACGCCGTCGACCATGGGCGAGATCTGGTCGCTCTACGTCTTGCCCACTGAGTGCGGCCAAGGCGCCGGCGTGGCCTTGTGGGACGCCGCCAATGACGGCCTGAAAGAAGAAGGCTGCAACAACGTCAGCGTGTGGGTGCCCGTGCGCAACGAACGCGCCATGAGCTTCTTTGAGCACGCCGGCTTCAAGCGCGAAATGACCTCGCTCAAAACCGTTCCGGTCGGCATCGCCCGCTTGGAAGAAATTCGCCTGAAGCGGGCGCTGGGTTAAGCGCGGTTCTGCGCGACTTGGATTACCGCCGGTGGATAGTTGTAAGTCGCCTTTAAATATCTCAAATCGAGATATACTACGGCTATGAAAATCATCAGCAACAGCGCACTGCGCGCCTTCGCTGCGCAGCACCCTCAAGCTGATGAGCCCTTGCAGGGCTGGCGACGCGTGATTGAAAAGAATCGATTTGGCCACTGGGCCGAACTGAAGGCGACCTTCAATGCCATAGACAAGGTCGGCGAACTGACCGTTTTCGACATAGGCGGCAACAAATACCGCTTGATCGCTTACATCCGGTTTGAGAAGCAGATCGTCTATATCAAAGCGGTGCTGACACACCGTGACTACGACAAGGGAGCATGGAAATCATGAATGCACACATCCAGGTGAAGTACCTGCTCCCGGCGTGGGAGACCTTTCGCACAGCCACCGATATCGCCCCCATCCGGGACGAAGCGCACTACCAGCGTATGGTCGCGGTGCTTGAGGCTCTGCTTGATGAGGCCGCTGGCGACGAAAACCATCCCGCAATGGGACTGGTCGATATCGTCGGCGACCTGATCGAGAACTTTGAAGCCGAACACCATCCGCTAGCCGACGTGACTGGCGTGCAGGCGCTCAAGTTTTTGATGGAGCAACACGGCATCAAGCAATGCGATCTGCACGAAATTGGCAGTCAAGGCGTGGTTTCTGAAATCCTGACGGGCAAGCGGGCGCTCAATATTCGCCAGGTCCGGGCGCTCAGTGAACGTTTTGGCGTTTCGCCTGCGACCTTCGTTTGAAGCCTGATTGCTAGAGTTACTGCGCCGCGTCATGACGAACACATACCCGCAGCCATGACGGTGCTGCTCGCGCCCATGGAAGGTTTGCTCGACTTTGTGTTGCGCGACATCCTGACGCGCGTGGGCGGCATTGACCGTTGCGTTTCGGAGTTCATCCGCATCACCGACCAGCTCTTGCCTGAGCGGGTTTTCATTCGCATCGTGCCCGAGCTGTTGAACGGCAGTCGCACGCCTGCGGGTGTGCCGGTGCGGGCGCAGTTGCTGGGTTCAGACGCCTCTTGCATGGCTGACAACGCTGCGCGGCTGGCCGAGATGGGTTCTGCCGGCATCGACATCAACTTTGGTTGCCCGGCCAAGATCGTCAACCGCCATGGTGGTGGCGCGGCACTGCTGCAAGACCCGGAAGCTGTCGGCCGCATTGTGGCAGCGGTGCGCCGAGCCGTGCCTGCGGGTGTGCCGGTGTCCGCCAAGATGCGGCTCGGTTTCAACGATGATGCGTTGGCCGAAGATTGCGCCCAAGCCATTGACAGCGCCGGGGCGTGCGAGTTAGTGGTGCACGCCCGCACCAAGGCCGACGGTTATCGTCCGCCGGCTTACTGGGAGCGCATCGCTGATATTCGCCAAGTGGTGCGTTTGCCGGTGGTCGCCAATGGCGAAATTTGGACCCTTGCCGACGCGCAGCGTTGCCGCGAGGTGAGCGGTTGCAACATGCTGATGATCGGCCGTGGTGCAGTGGCCGATCCCGGCTTGGGCTGGGCGATTCAAGGCGGTGCGTCTGCCGCACTGACATGGTCGCAATTGCTGCCGCATATCGATGACTTTTGGCTGCTGGTGTGTTCGCGGCTAGACGCCAAATCTCGCGCTGGTCGACTCAAGCAATGGCTGAATTTTTTGCGTCGGCGCTTTCCTGAAGCTGAAGTCGCTTATCAACAGCTTAAAACAGTCAACGACCCGGTCTTGGTTGGGGACTGGTTGGCGCGGCAAAGCCGGATTGCCGCGCTCACAAAGTCGCAGGACCTGCACTGGCTTTTATAAGGTCAGCCAAGGTGATCATCAACAGATGGGGGTCAACTGGCGATGGCTCAAAACCGACGTTTTCGTAAAAAGCCTTGGCTTGGTCTGACAGGGCGTTGACGGTCATCCCTCGAATACCAATGGCATCAGCCGCCTGAATGACGCGCATCCCGGCATCGCGTACCAAGGCACGCCCGACACCATGGCCATGCAGGGTTTGGTCTACAGCCAGGCGGCCCAACACGACGACCGGAATCGGGTCTGGCATGTTGCGGCGAAACCGACCCGTGGCCCCCGTGCTGGTGATGGCGCCAGAGGCCAGCGCGTAGTAGGCGACGACACGCGTTTCATCACAAACCACATAAGTTCTGGAGGCTCCCTGAATTTGGTTTTTCAGGCTGCGGCGTTTCAGCCATACATCCAGACTGTCGTCGCCACACACAAAGCCATCAGTCACATGCTGCTCAGTTAACGGCGTGGGTGCCGTTAAGGTCATCCTCGCTCCCATGGCGCGGGCGTCAACATGGTTTGGCGTAAGCGGTCATTTGGGTTGGGTTGCTGGTCCAAGCGTGCCTGAAATTCCTCAAAGGCTTGAGGACTGACTGACATGATCACCTGGTCCAGCAAGGTGTCTTCTGCGGCTAGGCGCGCAGAGTCCAAGATGAAGTCAGTGCGATTTTTGCCGCGTGACTTTGCCGCACGATCAATTAGATCGCGAACTTCAGGCTTGATGCGAATGTTGAGCGTTTCGCGTTTGACATCAGTGCTTGTGTGCATTTGGTTTTGCCTTTCGAGAGGCTATCACTTTAGCAGTTTGTAATGACATTGTCATTATGTGGTTTTGACGCACGCCGTCCATTGGGCGGCGCTACGCTGAATCGCCGCGCATTATTCGATCTTCGCGCCTGAAGCTTTCACGACTTTGGCCATGCGCTCGTAGTCCACGGCCAGCAACTTGGCAAAGTCTGGGTTGCTCATGAAAGCCGGCTCGATGCCTTGCTTGTCGAGCCGCTCCAGCACCACCGGGTCTTTCAGTAATTTGCCGATGGCTGCGTGCACGCGGTTGATCTCGGCGACGGGTGTGGTGACAGGGCCGAGCAAGCCAAACCAAGAGTCAAACTGGTAACCCGGCAAACCGCTTTCAGCGATGGTCGGAACATCCGGCAAATACTTGGAGCGCTTGGGTGAGGTCACGCCAAGCAGGCGCAGTCGGCTGTCTTTGGCAAAGGCCAGCGCGCCGATGCTGGCGGCGATGACAGCATGCGCGCGGCCAGAAATCACTTCGGTGATGGCCTCGCCAGTGGCTTTGAGCGGCAGGTGCACCAAGTCAATGCCGGCCAATCCGCAGAAGTAAGCCATCGACAAATGCGTGGCACTGCCGACGCCTGCGCTGGCGAAGTTCAGCTTGCCGGGGTTGGCTTTGGCGTAGCGAATGAACTCAGCGGCATTCTTAGCGGGTACATCGGGGTTGATCATCAACACATAACCGGCGTTGCCGATGTGAGCCATCGGGGCGAAATCTTTTTGCGGGTCATAGGCCAGCTTGGGGTACAGCGAGCCGCTGATGTTGTGGCTGGCCGCGGCCAAGATCATGGTGTTGCTGTCAGCCGCCGCGCGGGCCACAAAGCCGGCGCCGACCGTACCGCCAGCGCCCGGCCGGTTTTCAACGATGACCGGCTGGCCCAGGGCGATGGCCAGTTCGTTGGAGATCGCGCGGGCCAGTTGGTCTTGCACGCCGCCGGCTGCAAACGGCACCACGATGCGCGCTACGCGTTGCGTTTGCGCCATGCTGGTGCCGGCAGCCAGTGCCAAGCCGGTGCCGATGAAGTGTCTACGGTCAATCATGGGGTTCTTTCAGTTGACACAAATTTGGTCGGCCAAGCGGCGCATGAAGCGCTCACACCAAGCCAGCTGCGCGAGCTCAACCCATTCGTTGGGTTGATGCGCCTGCGCAATATGACCGGGGCCGCACACGATGGTCGGCACGCCGGCTTGATGGAATAAAGCAGCTTCTGTGCCAAAAGACACTTTTCCCGCAGCGCTAGTGCTGTCTGTGCCCGCGCAGGTGAAGCAGAGTTGGGCGATCTCGCTGTCGGCTTCGGTGGCAAAACCGGGCAAGACTGAGTTTTGATGGTGCGTGATGCCCGTGTCTGCCGCCACCGCCCGCATGGCGGGAATCAGGCTGTCGGCAAAAGCCTTGGCTTCGGCGAAGAGCTCTTCGGGAGAGTTCAGGTGATGGTGGCGAATTTCCCAAGTCACATCGCAGTCACGCGGAATGATGTTGAGTGCTGTGCCGCCGTGGATCACGCCGGTGTGGATGGTCGTGTGGGGCACGTCGTAGATCGGGTCGAACGGGCCGTCTTTGGCGAGTTGGCGGTGCATGGCTTTGAGGTTGGCGACAAACTCGCAAGCGATCTCAACCGCGTTGACACCTTGCGGCGTGAGCGACGAATGCGCCTCAAAGCCCCGCACCGAGGTTTTGTAGGCGTGCTTGCCTTTGTGCGCCACCACCACCTGCATGCCAGTCGGTTCGCCAACGATGCAACCTGCAGGTTGGTAACCAGACTTCACCATCTCGGCGATCATGCGGCGCACGCCGATGCAGCCGACTTCTTCGTCGTAGCTGAAGGCCAAATGCACCGGGCGTTTGAGTTTGCGTTTGAGCAGTTCGGGCACCATCATCAAGGCGGTGGCGCCGTAGCTTTTCATGTCGGTGACGCCGCGGCCATACATGCGGTCGCCAATGATCTGCGCTACAAAAGGGTCGGTGACCCAAGGTTGGCCGTCGACCGGCACCACGTCGGAGTGGCCAGACAAGACCAAACCACCGATTTTGGTTTCGCCGTTATCAGCGGGCAGGGTGGCCCACAGATTGGCTTTCAAGCCGCTGTCGTCATAAGTGCGGGTGCATTCAACGCCGAGGGCTTCGAGCCAGTGTTGTGTCCACTCGATGATGGGCAGGTTGCTGTCGCGGGACACCGATGCGAAGGAAATCCATTTTTCAATCAGCGGCAGGGCGGCGAGGTCGGCGGCTTGCACGGGCGGCAAAACAGCGGTTGGCAGTGGGGCGTTCATGGCGAAAGACCTTTCTGTGCGGCGGCCCCAAGGGCTGGCATGGCTGGCGGCGGGATGGCCGAATAAATTATGACAGGGCATGTGCGGCTGAACATCGCGGTGTCACGAAGCCGTGCAAAATCAATGGCTTCGACATTGGCATCAACGCCCCTTTTTTTATCTCAGGACACCCATGACCCACGCTCTCTACGCCAGCTCTATCCCTCTGTTCAAACAAATGCTGGGCGGGCTGAAAAGCGTTTTGGCCAAGGCTGAAGCCCACGCCGGCGATAAAAAAATCGACCCGAATGCCTTGCTGCAAGCACGCCTGTTCCCCGACATGTTCCCGTTGCTGAAGCAAGTTCAAGTTGCCACAGATTTCGCCAAAGGCGTGGCCCATCGACTGGCCGATGTCGAGGTGCCAAAGATGGAAGATACCGAGTTGACCTTTGCCGACTTGCAAGCGCGCATCGACAAAGTGCTGGCCTTGATGGACGGCTTGGACGCGGCTCAGTTCGAAGGTGCCGCCACGCGCGAGATCGTCACGCAAGCCGGCACGCCGAAAGAAAAGCGCTTCACAGGTCAATCGTACTTGGTCAACTACGGCCTGCCGCATTTCTTCTTTCACACCACCACGGCCTACAACATCCTGCGCCACAACGGTGTGGAAGTCGGTAAGCGCGATTACATCGGCACGTACTGAACTAAAGCGTTTTATCCCTGCGAAAATACTGCATGGCCAGTGCGAGGGTCACCAGCCCAAAGCCGATGAGATCGGCCATGCCGCTGGGGTACATCAAGGCGAAACCTGCCACGATCAGCATCCAGCGTTCCAGCACGGTCATGCGTTTGAGCGCCCAGCCCTGGAAACCACCCGCGAGTGCGGCCACACCGACGGCGGCGGTGAGCGTCACCTCGGCAATCGACCACCAGTTGGCCGTGGCCAGTGCCTTGGTGGAGCCCATCAGCAACAAGCCCTGGCCGCTCGGGTCCAGCACGAACATGAAGGGCACCAGGAAGGCCGGCACGGTGTACTTCCAGCATTGCAGCGTGGTCTTGTAAGGATCGCCCCCGGTGATGGCCGCCGCCGCAAACGGCGACAAGGCGGTGGGCGGCGACACCTCGGACAGCACGGCGTAGTAGAAGATGAACATGTGGGCGGCAAAGTCGGGCACGCCGAGTTTGATCAGCGCCGGCGCAGCGATCACCGCACAAATAATGTAGGAGGCGGTGACCGGTACGGCCAGGCCCACAATCCACACCACCAACGAGGTGAAGATCGCGGTGAGCAGCAGGCTGCCACCGGCGTAGTCGATCACGATG
>JABMMH010000330.1 GCA_013205645.1 Polaromonas sp.
CTTGTAGACCATGCCGCCGAGCGAGATGACGCCGACTTCGGTGGTGCCGCCGCCCACATCGACCACCATCGAGCCGCTGGCCTCGCTGACCGGCAGGCCAGCACCGATGGCTGCGGCGATCGGCGCCGGACTGCCGGTGTCCGAGGCCTCCGGCTCGATGGTGGTCGACATCGGCGGCGGCACCACCGAAGTCGGCGTCATCTCGCTGGGCGGTATGGTTTACAAAGGCAGCGTGCGCGTGGGCGGTGACCGTTTCGACGACGCCATCATCAGCTACATCCGCCGCAACTACGGCATGCTGATTGGCGAGCCGACGGCTGAAGCCATCAAGAAAAATATCGGTTCGGCCTTTCCAGGCTCCGAGGTGCGTGAGATGGAAGTCAAGGGCCGCAACCTGTCCGAAGGCGTGCCGCGCAGCTTCACGATTTCGAGCAATGAAATCCTAGAAGCCTTGACCGACCCGTTAAACAACATTGTCTCAGCCGTCAAAACCGCGCTGGAGCACACGCCGCCAGAGCTGGGTGCCGACATTTCCGACCGCGGCATGATGTTGACCGGCGGCGGCGCTTTGCTGCGCGACTTGGATCGTTTGTTGGCCGAAGAAACCGGCTTGCCGGTGTTCGTGGCCGAAGACCCACTGACCTGCGTGGTGCGCGGTTGCGGCATGGCCCTAGAACGCATGGACCGTCTGGGCTCAATCTTCACGACGGAGTAATCGCCATCTGGCACCTCTCCGGTGCCAACTGCGAACCCATTCATGTCCTTAGGAACGATTGACCGGACGCCGCCCCCGATATTCAAGCAGGGGCTATCGGCTTTTTCCAAATTGATCCTGTTCAGCGCCTTAGCCCTGTTTCTGATGGTGGCTGACTCACGTTTCAAGGTCACCCTGCCGTTGCGTGCTGTCTTGGCTACAGCCCTTTATCCGGTGCAGTGGCTGGCCTTGCAGCCGGTGCGGGTCGGGCGCGCGGTGGGCGATTATTTCATCACTGCTCGCCAAGCCCAGAGCCAGGCGGAAACGGCTGGGCTCATGCTGGCAACGCAAGCGCTTCGGTCCAGTCAGGTCGAACAACTGACTTTCGAAAACAGCCGCTTGCGCAAGCTGCTGGATTTGCGCGAGCAACTCCAAGTGGTGGGTGTTGCTGCGGAGGTTTTGTATGACGCTGCAGACCCTTACACGCGCAAGGTCGTCATCAGCAAGGGCCTGTCTCAAGGGGTTGTGCTGGGATCGCCGGTGATTGACGAACTTGGCGTGCTTGGGCAGGTCACGCTGGTGAATCCGCTGGTCAGCGAAGTGACCTTGATCATCGATCGAGATCTGGCCATTCCGGTGCTCAATGTGCGCACCGGTGTGCGCAGTTTGGCGTTTGGCGACGCCAGCGGCAGTGGCGGACTTGAATTGCGCTTCATGGGCAGCACCAGCGACGTACAGCAAGGCGACTTGCTGACCACCAGCGGCGTTGATGGCGTCTACCCACCTGGCTTGCCGGTGGCGCGCATCGACAGCATTGAGCGGCGTGCTGAGTCGGCCTTTGCGCGCATCCATTGCACGCCGTTGGCGTTGGTGTCGGGCGCTCGGCATGTGATGGTGCTGCAGCCGCAGTCTGCGCAAATTCCAGCGCGTCCTGCAGACGCCGCCGCACTCCCGAAAAAAGGCGGGCGCTCATGATCATGCGCAAGGGCCAGCAGCTGTTGCTGCCAGCCAGTCCAGTCTTTATTTGGTGCAGCTTGCTGGTGGCGTTGCTGCTGGACATGTTGCCGCTAGGCCGTGTGCCGTGGATGCCCGATATGCTGGCCTTGGTGCTGGTGTTTTGGAATGTTCATCAGCCTTTGCGGATTGGCATCGGCTTGGCGTTCATGTTTGGCTTGGGCGTTGATGTGCACCAGTCGGCCCTGCTGGGTCAGCATGCCTTGTCTTACACTGCGCTGAGCTTTTTTGCGAGCATGATTCACCGTCGGCTGCTGTGGTTCACGGTGCCGTCTCAAGCGGTTCAGGTGCTACCGCTTTTTTTGGCGGCACATCTGGTTGAATTGCTTGTGAGGCTCATCAACGGCGATGTATTTCCCGGTTGGACGTTGTTGTTGGCTCCCTTGTTTGAGGCTTTGCTTTGGCCGGTGGTCAGCGTGCTGTTGCTGGTGCCACAACGCCGCGCGCCGGACTCTGATGCGAATCGACCGCTCTAGCGTGGCCCCCATGCTTGTCGCTTCGCGTACTGCGCTGCCCCCCGAGGGGGCTGGCCTTGCTTGGGGCGGCCCTGCGCTGTGGCCGCTGGCCCCCGTGCTGGTTTGCTGTGCTGTGGCACTTTTTCTGCTGTCTGAAGTCACAAGGCCATGACTGAGATCAGAAACGTTGAAGGTGACCTGCATCGGTTTCGCGACCGGGTGATGGTGGCGAGCATTGTCATCTTGTGCGCCTTTTTATTGTTGAGTCTGCGGCTGGTGTATTTGCAAGTCGTGCGCTACGACGATTTGAGTGCACAAGCTGAAAGCAACCGCACCGCGATTGTGCCGATTGTGCCGAACCGGGGACTGATCCTGGACCGCCATGGCGTGGTGCTGGCAACGAATTATTCCGCTTACACGCTTGAAATCACACCGTCCCGAGTGGTCGACATGGAGGCCACCATCGACGCCTTGGCCGCGGTGGTGGACATTCAGTTACGCGACAGACGGCGCTTCAAGAAGCTGCGTGATGACTCCTGGAGCTTTGACTCATTGGCGATTCGCACGCGGTTGACTGATGAAGAAGTCGCGCGTTTTGCGGCGCAGCGTTTCCGTTTTCCAGGCGTCGACATCAAGGCCCGCCTGTTTCGCAGCTATCCCTATGGGGAGCTGGGGAGTCACGTGGTGGGCTACATCGGACGCATCAATCAGCGTGAAAAAGAGCGCATAGAAGACCGTGGCGACGAAGGCAATTACCGCGGCACGGACTACATCGGCAAGCTCGGTGTCGAGCAAAGCTATGAGCAGCAGCTGCACGGCGTCACGGGCGTCGAACAAGTTGAAACCTCGGCGGGCGGGCGGGCGGTTCGCAGGCTGGCCAGCAGCCCAGCGACGCCGGGCAACACGGTCATGCTGACGATTGACATCAAGCTGCAAAAACTCATTGAAGACATGTTTGGCCAACGCCGTGGTGCCATGGTCGCGCTGGACCCGCGTTCAGGCGAGATCCTTGCTTTTGTCAGCAAACCGACGTTTGACCCGAATCTGTTTGTAGACGGTATTGATACCGAAAGCTGGCAAGCACTGACCCAGTCGCTGGACAAGCCCTTGTTGAACCGTGCGCTGCGGGGCACTTACCCGCCGGGCTCGACCTACAAGCCCTTCATGGCCATGGCAGCACTAGAGTCCGGCAAGCGTTCGTCGGCGGCGATCATCAACGACACCGGTTCTTGGACCTTTGGCGGCCACCAGTTCCGCAGCCATGGCGCACCGCTGGGGCCGGTGGACATGCACCAGAGCATCGTCAAGTCAAGCAATGTGTATTACTACTCGCTGGCCAATGAGCTGGGGGTGGAGGCGATTCACGATTTCATGGAGCCGCTGGGTTTTGGCCAGGTCACAGGCATCGACATCAATGGCGAAGTGCGCGGCGTGTTGCCCAACCAAGACTGGAAGCGCCGGACCTACAAGCGGCCCGAGCAGCAACGATGGTATGGCGGCGAAACCATTTCGCTGGGCATTGGCCAAGGCTACAACGCCTTCACCATGCTGCAGTTGGCACAGGCCACGGGCACGCTGGCCAATAGCGGCATCAAGCACAAGCCGCGGCTGATTCTTGGCACCCAAGACAGCGTGACGCGGGCGCTGGCCCCGGCGCCCGTTGAGCCGCCGGTTGATCTCGGCTTCAAACCGGAGAACGTCGAGGTGATACGGCGTGCGCTGGTGGGCGTGACGCAAGAAGGCACCTCGGCCCGCGTGTTCGCTGGGGCAGGCTATGTGAGTGCTGGAAAGACCGGCACAGCGCAGGCCGTGTCCGTCGGCCAAAAAGACAAATACGATGCGCGCAAGCTCGAGGAACACCAGCGTGATCACGCGCTGTACATCGCCTTTGCGCCGGCTGACAAGCCAGAAATTGCCTTGGCCGTGGTGGTCGAGAACGCCGGCTTCGGCGCGGCGCATGCCGCACCCATCGCACGCCGGGTGTTTGACTATGTGCTGCTAGGGCGCTACCCGAACGAGGAAGACTTGGAGGCTGTGCAAAAAGGTTTGGCCGGCAGTCCCATCGGCAAGCCGCGGGATGCAGCCAGCGTGACGGTGCTGGGTGTGTCAGCCCCATCGCTGGCGGCAGGGAAAGGCCAGGCGGGTCTTTTCAAAGCCTCGGGTGTACCGCAAGCGCAGGCGACGACGGTTGGCGCCATACCGGCAGCGCCATCGAACGGCCCGGTTCTGTCGGCGGCGGCGCTGAAGTTGTTTGCCGCCACCACCGCGGCTTCAGCGGCGGCAGCCAGTTCCCCGCGCTGACAGATCAGGTCGGTTGCCGCCTTGCCTCGCCTAGCGGATGAAGGCGTCGTAACCCGTTTTCATGATCAGCGCGCTGACCACAAAGATGAAGACCACGCGCACAAAAGCCGCCCCGTGCTTGAGCGCCATGTGCGTGCCGAGCAAGCTGCCCAGCACATTGGCGATCGCCATGGTCAGCGCAAAGTGCCACCAGACGTGGCCTTTGTAGGCGAACAGCAGCAAGGCCGCCAAGTTGGTGGCGGTGTTCAGCAGCTTGGCCGAGGCCGACGCATTTAAAAAGTCATAGCCTAGCCAGCGGACGAACAAAAAGACAAAAAAGCTGCCGGTTCCGGGACCAAAAAACCCATCGTAAAAACCCAACACCAAGCCAATGCAGCAAGCGGCCCAGGTTTCGGCCCGGCCGCTGAAACGCGGCGCGTGATGCTGGCCCAATTCCTTTTTGGCCAAGGTGTAGAGCAGCACGCCCAGCAGCACCACGGGCAAGATTTTGCGTAAAAATTGGGGTGATATTTCGGTGACCAGCCAAGCCCCGGCGAAAGACCCGGCAAAGCCGACCAGTGCCGCGGGCAGCAAGGCCGCCCAGCGCATGTCGACGCGGCGGGCGTATTGCACCGTCGCCACGGCGGTGCCGCAAATAGAGGCGCCCTTGTTAATACCAAACAAGGTGGCGGGATGGGTGGTCGGGAACGCTGCAAACAAAGCCGGCACCAGAATCAGGCCGCCACCGCCGACGATCGAGTCGACAAACCCGGCCAGCAAAGAGGCGCAGGTGACAAAGATGAGTTCCATGGGCGCATTGTCTCATCGGCTAAACGGTCAAAAAAGCAGTCAAAGATGGCGAGCTGGCATGAAAAAGCGCCGGGGTCACCGACGCTTTTTCCGATTCAGTCCGGTAAGACTTTCTCGTTTGATTTTTTTATTGGACTTGTCTTTGTCTCCTCGCCTCCCCGCGTTGCGAGCAGCTAGGCTCGTCGGCAAGTAAGCCACTATATGTCCCTGCACCGTCTCAGGGCATCAGGGCTTTCCCGGGTTTGGTGATTTTTTGTCACATAAGCACCACACCTCACTCGCCCTTGGCAATCCATGCGGCAGCCTTTTCGGCAATCATCAAGGTCGGAGAGTTGGTGTTGCCGCTGGTGATCAAGGGCATCACGCCCGCGTCAACAACGCGCAGACCGGCGATGCCCCGGACGCGCAAGTGCGAATCGACCACCGCCATCGGGTCGTCAGCGGCGCCCATCTTGGTGGTGCCGACGGGGTGAAAGATGGTGGTCGCAATGTCGCCGGCCAGCCGAATCAGTTCTTCGTCGGTTTGGTACTGGACGCCAGGCCGAAATTCTTCCGGCTGGTAGGCCGCCAGCGCGCTTTGGCTGACGATGCGCCGTGTCATCCGCAAGGATTCAACCGCGACTTGTCGGTCTTCTGGCGTGCTCAGGTAGTTGGGTGCGATGGCGGGGGCATCTGCAAAGTTGCCGCTTTTCAGGCTGACCGTGCCGCGGCTGGTCGGGTTCAAATTGCAGACGCTGGCCGTGAACGCATTGAAGGCGTGCAGCGGTTCGCCAAAAGCGTCTAGCGACAGGGGTTGCACGTGGTATTGAATATTCGGGTACGGCCGGTCGGGGCTGGAGCGGGTGAAGGCCCCCAGCTGCGACGGCGCCATGCTCATGGGGCCGGTGCGTCGCAACGCGTATTCGAGGCCGATCTTGGCTTTGCCCCAAAGCGAATTGGCCATGGTGTTGAGCGATACGTTGCGCTGGCCATCGGCTTGAATTTTGTAGACGGAACGGATTTGCAAGTGGTCTTGCAAGTTGGCGCCGACGCCGGGCAGGTCTTGCTTGACGTCAATGCCTTGCTGCACAAGCTGTGCGGCGGGGCCAATGCCTGAAAGTTGCAAGATCTGTGGCGAGCCGATGCTGCCGGCGCAGAGAATCACTTCGCCGCGCAAGCCGCCGGAGTCGCGCGTGGCAAAGGCCTTGACCCGCTCGTCGCCGGTCCAGACCTCGACGCCGGTGCAGCGCTGGCTGCCGTCGGCTTGTTTTTCAATCAGCAGCTGCGTCACTTGCGCGCTGGTCCACATTTCAAAGTTGGGCCGACCAAAACAAGTGGGTCGCAAAAAGGCTTTGGCGGTGTTCCAGCGCAGACCGTCTTTTTGATTCACCTCAAAGTAAGCCACGCCCTCGTTGTCACCGCCGTTGAAGTCTTCGACAGCAGGGATGCCGGTTTGTTGTGCGGCTTGAGAGAAGGCGTCGAGGATGTCCCAGCGCAAGCGCTGCTTGTCAACGCGCCATTCACCGCCCATTTTTTTGGCCAGACCTTGGCTGTTCAGATGCTGACTTTTGTGGCCGTGCAGGCGCTTGAAGTTGTCGCTGGCGGGGTCTCTGCCTGCGTCGAGTTTGTAATGGTCTTCGTGCTGTTTGAAGCTGGCCAGCACGCTGTCCCAGCGCCACGTGTCGTCGCCCGTGAGTTCGGCCCAACGGTCGTAGTCGCGGGCTTGACCGCGCATGTAAATCATGCCGTTGATGCTGGACGAGCCGCCTAGGGTTTTGCCGCGCGGGTAGCGCAATGCACGGCCGTTCAGGCCCGGGTCGGCTTCTGTTTGGTACAGCCAGTCGGTGCGCGCATTGCCGATGCAGTGCAGGTAACCGACGGGAATGTGGATCCAGTGGTAGTCATCTTTGCGGCCGGCTTCGATCATCAGCACCCGCTTGCTGGCGTTGGCGCTCAGGCGGTTCGCCAGCAGGCATCCGGCAGTGCCGCCGCCAATGATGATGTAGTCAAAGATGTTGTCACTCATGGGTTTCAAACAAAAAGGTGGGGCACGAAAAATCGAGCCAAAAACCATGAACAGCGGAAAGCGTCCACGGCTGAGTTGCGCGCCGGCTATTGTGACAAAAAGCGGCGCTGGTGGAGGCCAAGAAAACCCTGCCCCGGCGAGCGCTGGCGGCTACGCGATCGTTTTAATCAGAGGCAAGACCCGCTGTCCAGCCACAATAAGGGATCCGGGTTGCAAACGCGGGCAAGCCATTCATGTTCATCACCGCCCTGACGCTGAAAAAGAGACTTCTTATGACCCCCACGATTGACTATTACTTCACCCCGCAAAGCCCGTGGACTTACCTCGGCCACGCGCGCTTTGCCGAGCTGGCCCGCCAGGCCGGCGCGACTGTGCGGGTCTTGCCAGCCGACTTGGGTCAAGTGTTTGCTGTCTCTGGCGGCTTGCCGTTGGGCAAGCGTGCGCCGCAGCGCCAAGCCTATCGCTTGGTGGAGCTGAAACGTTTCAGTGACAGTTTGCAGTTACCGCTGCATATCAAGCCGGCCTTTTTTCCGGTCGCCGGTGACGATGCGTCGCGCCTCATCATCGCGGTTGACCAGCAGGACGGCACTGCGGCGGCAATGCGTTTGTGCGGAGCCGTGTTCAGCGCTGTCTGGACGCAAGAGCGCAATATTGCCGCTGCCGCTGTGTTGGCGCAATTGCTCGACGAGCAAGGTCTGAGCGCCGATCGATTGGCGCAGTCGCGCAGCCCCGAAGTGCAGCAGCGCTACGAAGCCAACACCCAGCAAGCCATCGATGCCGCGGTGTTCGGTGCGCCCAGCTACGTGGTCGACGGCGAGATGTTCTGGGGCCAAGACCGGCTCGAATTTGTCGCGCAGAAACTCGCGGCGAAATAATCCAATCCATCACAGGAGAAAAACTTCATGGCTCAATTCATCAACCTCACCGCCGCTGACGGCTTCACGTTGCCCGCTTACGTTGCCGAACCGGTCGGCAAGGCCAAAGGCGCTATCGTCGTTTTGCAAGAAATTTTCGGTGTCAACTCGCACATTCGCGCCGTCGCCGATGGCTATGCGGCGGCCGGTTATCTGGCGGTCGCGCCAGCCACTTTTCACCGTGCGCAAGTCGGTGTGGACCTGGGTTACACCGAGGCAGATATGGGCGCCGGTTTCGGCTTCAAGACCGCCGTCGATGCCTTGCCTGCAACTGGCGTGATGCAAGACATTCAGGCCGCAATCGCCTATGCGGGTACGGCGGCCGAGGGCGGCAAGGTGGGCATCGGCGGCTATTGCTGGGGCGGTCTGCTGACCTGGCGTTCGGCCTGCGCACTGAGTGGCCTTAGCGCGGCGGTGGCTTATTACGGCGGTGGCATGACCACGGCCGAAGAATCAGCCCGCCAGCCGACATGCCCGGTGCTGGCGCACTTCGGCAACAAAGACCACTGGATCGCGCTCGACACGGTCGAAGCTTTCAAGCTGGCACACCCCGACGTGCAGGTGCACATCTACGAGGCCGACCACGGCTTCAACTGCGACCAGCGCGGTTCCTACAACCAAGCCGCAGCCAAGTTGGCGTTAGAGCGCACGCACGCATTTTTCGCCAAACACCTGGACTGACAAGCGTGGGGGCGCTAGTTCTTTTGGTCTAAATAGCGCTTGCGCCACAGCACCAAGACCGCCACGACGATCAGAAAAACCATGAAGCCCAGCGTCCACCAAAAGCCATTGAAGCTGTGAATGATCGGCATGAATTCAAAGTTCATGCCGAAAAAACCGGTGATCAGGTTGAGTGGCAAAAAGATCGCGGTGAGCGCGGTGAGCGTGCGCATGATGTCGTTGGTGCGGTTGCTTTGCACTGAAAAATGCATCTGCACAGTGGTCTCGGCACTTTGCTCCATGCGCCGCACATGGTGCACCACGCGTTCGATGTGTTCCAGCACGTCGCGTGAGCGCACCTTGAGCAGCTCACGCTCGCGTTGTAGCGCGGGCGTGGCGCCTTCGGGCCAAGTCTCAATCGAATCGACCCAGTCTTGCAGCGCCGATCGCTGGTCTTCGCAAATCTCGTCCAGGTGGTGCAAGGCCAGACGGGCGTCGAGCACCGAGTTCCAGTTGTGAAAGCGCGCCTTCGGCTTGAGCAACTCAGATTGCCAGTGGTCCATTTGCCGTGTCAGGTCGCGCCGCAACTCCAAATAACCGTCGACCATCAGGTTGATGACACGCAACATCAGATCGGCCGGGCTGGTCGGCAGCTTGACGCCGGCATCTCGGGACTCAGCGCTGCTGGCGTTGAGCAGCCTGAGCGCATAGGCGTCGCGCACGCTGCAGTCGGTCGGATGCACTGTCAGCAAGACGTGATCGAACACGGCAAAGGCCACCGGACTGGTGTCGATGCGCCTGAGCACCGGTGGCCCGCTTTGCCGTTGGCTTGGCAGTTTGTATTTGGGCGCGGTGTTGCCCAGACCCAGTGGCTCGGCGTCAGCACTGCGCGCCGCCAGACGGCGAAAGACCAGAACGTCGTATTGCGAGGTGTAGTCGTAGTGCGACGGCAGCTGGCGGTTGAGCAAGTCAGAGACATGCAAGTCGACCAGCTGGGTGCCGGTCAGACCTTGCAAGGCCGCTTGAATCTCCGCTTGTCGGGCCTCGAATTCAGGTCGGGCGCAAGCGATCCAGATGAAGCCTGGCGTTGCCGGCGTAGGCGCAGACGCGGGCGTGTCAGGCGAAGGAGGCGTGTCAGGCAGCACATCGGTCTCGGTGACCTTGCCAGCTGCGATGTGAAAAACCCGCATCGCCGCCGATCAGGCCTGGCGCAATTTGCGTGCGGCGTCGAGGGCGAAGTAAGTCAGCACGCCATCGGCGCCGGCGCGTTTGAAGGCCAGCAGGCTTTCCATCATGACGGCATCGTGGTCCAACCAGCCGTTGAGTGCGGCGGCTTTGAGCATGGCGTATTCACCGCTGACTTGGTAGGCAAAGGTCGGGATCTTGAACTCGTCTTTGACGCGGCGAACCACGTCGAGGTATGGCATGCCGGGTTTGACCATGACCATGTCGGCGCCTTCAGCGATGTCGAGTGCGACTTCGCGCAGGGCCTCGTCGGTGTTGCCAGGGTCCATTTGGTAGACCGTCTTGTCGGCCTTGCCCAAGTTGCCCGCCGAGCCGACAGCGTCGCGAAACGGGCCGTAAAAAGCGCTGGCGTACTTGGCGCTGTAGGCCATGATGCGGGTGTGAATCAAGTGGCGTGACTCCAGCGC
>JABMMH010000331.1 GCA_013205645.1 Polaromonas sp.
CAGCAAGTCGGCGGCACGCTGACCGTGGCCGGTGTCAGTCAGCCCTTGCTGGGGGCGAAGCTGATCGCTGACCAGCTCAGCTTCAGCTTTATGGGCGCTGACAAGGTGATGCAAAGTATCACCGCTACGGTCACGGCAGGAAAATTGTCAGGCGTGCACACGGCCCACGGGATAAGCAGGGCCGTTGAGGCCAAGCGGCGGTGAGCCGTCTCAGTAAATCGTCTCGATGTAGCTGTAGATGTAGTTTGAGCCGCCGGTCACGTTGCCGAGCAGCCGCGACGACTTGAAGATGCCCGAGCGGTGCGAGACGCCAAAGCCAACGTAAGTGTCTTTCAGAGGTCGTGAGCCGATCAAATCGCCCAAGCTGACGTCGATCGTCGGGTCAAGGTGGTGCAGCAGACGCGATGTCTGCTCGCCGTTGGCGGCCTGGCTGCTGACTTCCACATACGGCACGCGCTGTGCCAGCGACACGCCCATGCCCAGACCAAGCCGGGTTTTGACGCGGTCTTGCCAGGGAAAGCCAGCGTAATAAGCCTTCATGAATAAATCGACTTGCAGGCCATTGGCCTGCAGGCCGTTGTCGTTGTGGTGAGCCAAGCCGACGTAGCCGACGATGTCAATCGGCAAGCCCTGGAAGTTCTGAATGAAGGGACGGCCGATTTGCACCGCACTGATGCTGGTCGGGTTGACCTTGGCGGTGGACATGCACTGCGCGGTGATGATTTTGAGCATGTGGCAACCGTCTTCGGTGGCCTTGCCGTAAAGCAGTTTGAAATGCGTCGGTGTACTGGCGCCCACCCACTCGCGTTCATGGCTGCCAAAGTCGTAGACCGCGCCGACGTAAACACTCGGCAGGACGCGGTGTTGCACGATCGGGCTGTTGCTGACGTTGCTGCTGAGGAGCGTGGCCGACACGCCAGACAGCAGGCTCCAATGCTGTGACAGTTCATACGTCGTTTGCAGACCGACACGCGCCTCAAACCCTGCGCCGGCTTCGTAGGCGGCGCGTGTGGTCGTGGCTTCACTGGCTCGGACGCCGTAGTAATAGTTGTTCAGCTGGGCGCTGCGCCAAGCCACGCTCACGCTGGGCCGCCAAGTCCAAGCGCCAGAGCGCCAGTCTTTGGAGTAGCCTAAGCGTGCCTCAGTCCCTTGGTGGGTGCTGTTCACGTCACTCAGTACCTCGGCCTTGAGCTGGCCCCAGGGCTGGCGAATGCTGTAAGACACGCCCATATCGAGGCTCGAGTCGCGCATCGCCATGCCGGTCAAGCTGGCGGGCACTTTGGTGATGGGAAAACCTTCTAAGCGGCGCTCCAGCAGCACGTCAAGGCGTTGTGTGGGATCGTCCAGCAGCTTGACACCGACCCGGTTGACGTCCATAAAAAGATGTTTACCGTCATAGATGTACAGCGGCATCAAATCAAAGCGGGTGCCGCCACCGGCATACGGCGAGCGCTCGACACGCGGGGCAAAACCCAGGCCTGCGCTGTTCGGCTCAGCCAAGCTCACCGACAGCCCGGAGGAATAAATTTGAGCGTGGGCGGTGGGCACAGCGGCCAGGCCGGCAGCCAGCAGAGTGGCGCAGGCGAAGTTGGAAAAGTGGGAGCGTTGAAACATGGTGCTGATTTTTATGATGGGGAGACAGCAAAAAGCCCGCTCGAAGCGGGCTTTTTGGACCGCTGGCGGTTCCGATCTATGTCTCAAAACGGGATGTCGTCGTCCATGTCGTCAAAACCGCTGGCGGCTTTGGACGGAGCCGGTGCGGCCGGGCGCTGCGCCGGGGCTGCTGGTGGACGGGCGGCGGCCGGTGGTCGTGAGTAGCTTTGGCGTTCGCCGCCACCGTCTTCGTCGCCGCCGGGAGCGCCCATGCCTTCACGGCCGCCCAGCAGTTGCATTTCGTTGGCGATGATCTCTGTGGTGTATTTTTCAACGCCGTCTTTGTCCGTCCACTTGCGGGTTTTCAGGCGACCTTCGACATACACCGGCCGACCTTTTTTGAGGTATTCGCCAGCGATTTCGGCCAAACGGTCGTAAAACACGACGCGATGCCATTCGGTTTCTTCCACCTTGTCTCCGGAAGATTTGTCTTTCCAGTTGCGGGTGGTGGCGATGCTGACGTTGCAGATGGCCGCGCCATTCGGTGTGTAGCGCACCTCAGGGTCGCGCCCCAAGTTGCCGATGATGATGACTTTGTTGATCGATGCCATGGCGTGTTCTCCTAATTGCTGGATTTTAACTGGCTGAGC
>JABMMH010000332.1 GCA_013205645.1 Polaromonas sp.
GTGCCAGACTCCAGCGCCTGCAACATGATGCCGTGGCCGGGCAAGATAATGCCACCCAAAAAATTGCCCTGTCCGTCGATGGCTTCGACCGTCACGGCGGTGCCAACCATGACGACGACGCAGGGCTTTTGCAGACCGCGCGCCAGCAGGCGATGGCGCGCACCGATCATCGCCACCCAGCGGTCAGTGCCCAGTCTGCCGGGGTGTTCATAACCGTTGCTGACGCCGCATTCCTGCGTGGTTGAGACGACCCAACGCGGCACGGCATCCCAGTGTTCCATCTGCTCGGCCACGCGGACTTTGATGGCGTCACCGGCCACGATGCAACCCAAAATGCAGTCCGGCGGCGGCAAGTTCTTGAACTCTTGCTCGGCGAGTTTGTCGATATTTTCCAGAAACACTGCGCCATGCGCCAGCAAACGAGCCCCCTTCACGGGGGCTTCGTAACAAGCCCATTTAAGACGGGTGTTTCCTACATCAAGCGCTAAAAAAGTCATTGGGCAGGATTATGAACACTTTCACTTCTGCTGCCACGGCAAACCGCGCTGACGCCAACCGGCCAACAGACCGCGGTGGCCGTTGCTGTCTGCATCGCCCTCAAAGCCTTCCAGAATGTTGTAGGCCTGCAGCCCCAGTTCGGTCGCACGCTTGGCGGCAGCAATGGACCGAATGCCGCTGCGACACAGCAAGACCGCTTTTTGCCCTTTCGGCACAGCGCTTTGAATAGCCTCGTCAAAGCTCGGGTTCATGGCCATGCCTGGCCACTGCTTCCAGGCCAGCGGTGCGGCGCCCGGCACGTAGCCGACCCACTCGCGCTCGGCGTCGCTGCGCACATCGACCAAGACCGCTTCGCCCGACTGCACCCATTGCCAGGCGAGTTCGGGCGAGACGTCGCCAGCGTAACCAACGGCAGGGATAGGAGAAGTGGTGTTTCGAGTGTTCATGGCGATGTATTTTGCCGAATCGATTGGCACACAACAGCTTTGACCAAAATAAAACCAATGAATGTCACCCTATCGGTAAAAACCCTCTTTCTAGTTAATTGATACAAGGTGAACATTCATTACCAATCACCAAATAACTATTTTTAACCGGAGACAATCGAATGACTGAACACAAAAGCCCTCGCCGCCGCGGCCTCCTCAAAGGTGCTGCCATTGCAGCTGGCGCGGGGGCCATGGCGGCACCCATGCTGGCCACCGCACAAACCACCACCACGCTGCGCTTTCAAAGCACTTGGCCAGCCAAAGACATCTTTCACGAGTACGCCACCGACTTTGCCAAAAAAGTCAACGACATGGCCAGCGGAAAACTCAAAATTGAAGTCTTGCCTGCCGGTGCGGTTGTCCCCGCATTTCAGCTGCTTGACGCTGTCAGCAAAGGCACTTTGGACGGCGGCCATGGCGTGGTCGCTTATTGGTATGGCAAGAACACCGCCTTGGCGCTGTGGGGCTCCGGTCCGGCATTCGGCATGGACGCCAACATGGTGCTGGCTTGGCACAACTACGGTGGCGGCAAGGCCCTGGTTGAAGAAATCTACAAGGGCCTGAACCTGGACGTCACGTCTTATCTTTACGGTCCAATGCCTTCGCAGCCACTTGGCTGGTTCAAAAAACCGATCGCCCGTGTCGAAGACATGAAAGGCCTGAAGTTCCGCACCGTCGGCTTAGCGGTCGACATCTTCTCCAAAATGGGCACTGCGGTGAACCCACTGCCGGGCGGCGAGATTGTTCCTGCTCTCGACCGCGGCCTGCTTGACGCGGCTGAGTTCAACAACGCCACCAGCGACCGGATTCTGGGCTTCCCTGACGTCGCCAAAAACTGCATGTTGCAAAGCTTCCACCAAAGCAGCGAGCAGTTCGAAATTCTGTTCAACCGCAGCAAGCTCGCCGCCCTGCCACCCGAACTGAAATCCATCATTGACTACGCCGTGCAAGCAGCCAGCGCAGACATGAGCTGGAAGGCGATTCAGCGCAACTCCGAAGACTACATTGCACTGAAAAAAGAAGGCATCAATTTCTACAAAACACCAGACTCGGTGTTGCGCGCGCAGCTGGCGGCATGGGACGCCACCATTGCCGAGAAATCCAAAGAAAACCCGATGTTCAAGAAAGTTCTCGACTCCCAAAAAGCCTTTGCACAACGTGCCGGCCAATGGCAGAACGACTACACCGTGGACTTCAAAATGGCGTTCAACCACTACTTTGGCAGAAACGCTAAGAAAGCGTAACTGGGTTTTATAAGCAAACGGGGGGGGGTACCAGTCCGGTGCCCCCTTATTTTTTTGTCGGTGCATCGCGCTGTATGCCAGGAGTTTCAATGCAGTCATTTTTACTGAGCGTGGACCGTTTTTCCACATGGGTTGGCAAGGCCTTTGCCTGGAGCGTGGTCGCGCTGACACTGCTGATTGCGTGGGAAGTTTATTCCCGCTATGTGCTGAACAACCCACACGCCTGGGTGCTTGACGCCCAGATCATGCTGTACGGAACGCTCTTCATGACTGCCGGGGCTTACACCTTGAGCAAAAACGGCCACGTCCGGGGCGACGTGCTTTACGGCTTCTTGCAACCGCGCACCCAAGCGGTGATCGACTTGACGCTTTACCTGGTGTTTTTTCTGCCGGGTGTCTTTGCGCTGACGTGGGCCGGTTGGGTTTATTTCAACGAATCGCTGGCCATCAATGAGCAGACATTTTCTGCCGATCAACTGCCGCTTTACCCTTTCAAATTCATCATCCCGCTGTCCGGTGCCTTGCTATTGCTGCAAGGCTCGGTCGAAATCATCCGCTGTATTTTGTGCATTAAAGCGGGCGCTTGGCCCTTACGCGATGGCGACGTCGAAGAAGTCGATCTTGAGCAACTCAAGGCCATGGTGCACGTGAGCGATGAAGACATGGCCGCGCTTGAGCGCGATCTGGCCCTCAAGGGAGAGCGCAAATGAAGATCCGCAACGAACTCTGGTTTGGCCTGGTCTTTATGTCGCTGATCGTCGGCAGCGCCACTTACATGCTGCTCAGCGTTGAAACCATCACCAACGGTCACCTCGGCCTGCTGATGTTGTCGCTGGTGGTGACCGCCATCATGCTGGGCTTTCCGACAGCGTTCACGCTGATGGGCATGGGCATGCTTTTTTCGTGGATGGCCTACGACCAAAACGTCGTCCAGACCTTGGACTTGATGGTCCAGTCCGCCTACAAAACCATGGCCAGCGATGTGCTGATCGCCATTCCCTTGTTTGTCTTCATGGGCTACTTGGTCGAGCGCGCCAACCTGATTGAAAAGCTGTTTTCAAGCTTGCATCTGGCGATGGCCAGAATTCCGGGCTCACTGGCAGTTGCGACCTTGATGACTTGCGCAATTTTTGCGACCGCCACCGGCATCGTCGGTGCCGTGGTCACCTTGATGGGCTTGCTGGCCTTGCCGCAAATGCTGCGTGCGGGCTACAGCGTGCCGCTGGCGGCTGGCGCCATCACGGCCGGTGGTTGCTTGGGTATTTTGATTCCGCCTTCGGTGCTGCTGATTGTCTACGGCGCCACTGCAGGCGTCTCGGTGGTGCA
>JABMMH010000333.1 GCA_013205645.1 Polaromonas sp.
ACCATTTTTGTGGTGCCGACCATGTACACGCTGTTTGCGCGCAAGGCGGTGCCCGGCGCGAACACGCAAGTGGCGCATGAAACACCGGCTGCGGCTGGCCATTGAAGTTCGCGAAGTTCTTTAGATCGCGCCGTCAAACATCATCACGTCCAGCATGTCGCCCACGGCGACGTTGCCTTGGTCGTGGTGCAGCATGATCAGGCCGTTAGCGTCTGCCATAGAGCTCAGCACACCCGAGCCTTGGCTGCCCGTGGTGCGTACCTGCAGCGAACCATCGGCAGCCGTTGAGACCCAGCCGCGCTGGTATTCGGTGCGGCCGGCTTTTTTGCGCATCGGCTCTTGGCTGTGGGCTTTGAGCAGTGGCGTTGGGCTGTCGGTGCAACCCATCATCTGCAGCAAAGCCGGCCTGACAAAGGCCAAAAAAGTCACCATCACGGCGACTGGATTGCCGGGCAGGCCGAACAACACGGCGCCTGCTTTGTCGTTTGATTCTGAAACAATACGGCCAACAGCCATAGGCCTACCAGGTCGCATGGCGATGCGCCAGAAGGCCACATCACCGAGCTTTTTCATCATCGCCTTGGTGTAGTCGGCTTCGCCGACGCTGACACCGCCGCTGGTGATGATCGCGTCGGCCTGTGCCGCCGCTGTTCGGAAGGCGGTTTCCAGCAGGGCCGGATCGTCTTTGACCACGCCCATGTCAATCACCTCGCAGCCGAGCCGTTTGAGCAGGCCAAAGGTGGTGTAACGGTTGCTGTCATAGACGGCGCCTTCACGCGGCGGCTCGCCCAGCGACAGAATTTCGTCGCCGGTTGAAAAATAAGCCACTCGCAAAGGCCGCCAGCAGGGCAGACTGGGCAAACCCAGCGATGCGGCCAGGCCGAGTCGGGCCGGCGTGATGACTTGGCCTTTGAGCAGTGCCGGGTGGCCTTGCGCCAAGTCTTCACCGCGAAAACGCCGGTTGTCACTAAGCTTGAGCATGCCTGGCGGGATGACAATAAATTCAGCTTCGCCGTTCAGTGGCGTGATTATTTCTTGCGGCACCACTGTGTCAAAGCCTGTCGGCATGATGGCCCCGGTCATGATCTTCACGCAGTCACCCAGACCTGCGGTGCCGATCCAAGCTTTGCCGGCCAGCGCCGTACCAACGACTTTGAGTGTCAAAGGGGCATCGGCTTGCAACTGGCTGCCGTCAAAGGCATAACCGTCCATCGCCGAGTTGTCGTGCGGCGGCACGTCCATCGGGGAAATCACATCGGCAGACAACACCTTCCCCAGCGCGTCAAACAGCGGCTGGTGGCTGCTCTCGGTCACGGGTGTCACTAGCCGCTGCAAGAAGTCGAGTACCGCGTTGGCGGGCAGCGCCTGAGGGTCGTAGCCTTGAAGCTCGGCGGCAATCTGCGCAATGGTTTTCATGGACGAGAAAGAAAGAAGGTTGAGGTGGCTCAGCGGCTTTCGAGCTGGTGCAATTCGGCCAGCGTGTTGGCGTTGATAAAGGCTTTCGGGTCGTCGCCGGGCTGGTCAAACGGCACCAGCACTGTTTTGTGCAAGGCCGTCCATGCGTCGATTTTGCGGCCGCCGCCATGGGTGAACTTAACCACGCTTTCGAGCAGTTCGGAGCGCATCAGACAAAACACGGGCTGAGCGCGCAACTGGCCATCTTCTTCAAGCGCCGCAGCCACGGCGATGTCCGCATCCTCGGCTTCCAGCGCAGTCGCTAGTCGCGCCACAAGGTCATGCGGGAACAGCGGTGTGTCGCAAGGCACGGTCATCATGAACGAGGTTTCGCAGCGCTCTAGCCCCGTCAGAAAGCCCGCCAGCGGTCCGGCGAAGTCACCCAGGCTCGCAGCATCCGGCCAGACCGGCACACCAAACGATTCGTACGCGGCCAAGTTCCGGTTGGCATTGATCAAAAGCTCACCGACCTGCGGACTCAGCCGCAACTGCGTGTGCAAAGCCAGCGGCACGTCGTTGAAGTTTTGCAAGCCCTTGTCAACGCCGCCCATGCGCGAACCGCGCCCACCAGCCAAGACGACGCCGGTAATTTCTGAAATTTCAATCATGTGTTTGTCCAATTATCCGCCGATGTAACTCATCTCAACCCGACGTCCGGTGTCTGGTGGTGAAGCATCTGCAGGCAGTGCTGCGCGCATTTCTGAATACCGGTCTGTGCGAGATTGCCAGATATGACCGACTGCACCGCCGATTTGGTCGTCCGAATAGTCGCCGCGCAACAAGGCGCGCAAGTCTTGTCCTTGGCTGGCGAACAGGCACAAAAAGAGTTTGCCCTCAGTAGACAGTCTGGCCCGGTTGCAGTCGCCGCAAAAAGCGTGCGTCACGCTGCTGATGACGCCGACTTCACCGCCGCCATCCGCGTAGCGCCAGCGCTCGGCGGTTTCGCCGGCGTAGTTGGGGTTCACGGCCAGCATTGGGAATTCGCTTTGCAAGCGTTCAATCACTTGGGCTGAGGGCAGCACTTCGTCCATGCGCCAGCCGTTGGTGGCACCGACGTCCATGTATTCAATGAAGCGCAACACCACGCCTGAGTTGCGAAAGTGGCGCGCCATGGGCAAGATTTCGGCGTCGTTGGTGCCGCGCTTGACGACCATGTTGACTTTGATCGGTGCCAAGCCAACCCTCTGCGCTGCTTCTATGCCCTTGAGCACATCGGCCACCGGGAAATCGACGTCGTTCATGCGCCTGAAAATCGCGTCGTCCAACCCGTCTAGGCTGACGGTGACGCGCTGCAGTCCGGCGTCTTTCAGGCTTTGGGCTTTTTTGGCCAGCAGCGAGGCATTGGTGGTGAGTGTGATGTCCAGCGGCTGACCGCTGGGCGTCTGGATCTTGGCCAGCATCTCGATCAGCACTTCGAGGTTTTTTCGCAGTAGCGGCTCACCGCCGGTCAGGCGGATTTTTTCGACACCGTGGGCCACAAAAATCCGCGCCAGACGCGCGATTTCCTCAAAACTCAGCAGCGAGCTTTGCGGCAGGAAGGCGTAATCCTTGTCGAAGACCTCGCGCGGCATGCAGTAGCTGCAACGAAAGTTGCAGCGGTCGGTCACGCTGATGCGCAAGTCGCGCAGCGGCCTGCCCAAGGTGTCCGACAGCAGGCCGGTGGGCGTTGGGAGATGAGCCGGCACGTGAGGCACACGGCTGGCGTAGCGGATGTCCGCAATGGGGATAATTTTTTCTGTCATATGAAGGCTTGTCCTTGAATTTACCTCATCGCTGGGGTGTGTCACTGGCATCGCGCTTAAAACCCTGTCGTCGAGTTACGATCTTGTCAGCGCTGCAAAGCAGATTTCAGTCCTTGGCGGCCTTTTTCGATCCATTGGTTATCAACACAGCGATGCGCCATCACATGACAAGCAACACCGATATTTCCCCGCGTTATGCG
>JABMMH010000334.1 GCA_013205645.1 Polaromonas sp.
GCGCACCGCCGGCGCCTGGCTGGCCGGTGCCTTGCTCGGGCTGGCGGGGGCTGTGGCGCAGGGTTTGTTTCGCAACCCGCTGGCCGCCCCCTATCTGCTGGGCAGCGCCTCCGGTGCCTCGCTCGGTGTGGCCTGCGCTATGGTGTTGTTTGGCGTGTCGCCACTGGCCACGCATTGGGTGGCTCGCATTGGCCTGACCGGCGCCGCTTTTTTGGGTGCGGTGGGTGCGGTGTTGCTGACACTGTTGCTGGCCAAGGGCGTGCAACACACGCTGCGCTTGCTGCTGGCCGGTGTGGTGGTGGGTGTGGTGGTGGGCGCGGTCACCTCGCTGCTGTTGCTGTTGACGCCTGACATCTTGCAAGCGATGCAGTCGTTCATGCTGGGTAGCACGGCTTTTGTCGGCTGGACAGCCTGCATTGTGATGGCCGCCATGTTTGCAGTCAGCCTGCTCGCGGCCTGGATGATGAGCCATGTGCTGGACGGCCTCGCGCTGGGCGAAGCCACCGCCCAAAGCCTGGGTCTGCGTCTGCCGCAAATGCGCGCTGCGCTGGTGGTCGTGCTGGCGCTGGCCACCGGCACGGCAGTGGCGCAAACTGGCCTTGTCGCTTTTGTCGGCCTGGCCGCGCCGCACTTGGTGCGCTCCTTCGTCAAGACCACGCACGGGCGGCTGATTCTGCTGTCCAGCCTGATGGGCGCGGTGTTGCTGATGGCCGCTGACATCTTGTCGCGCTGGCTGATTGCCCCGCAAGAGCTGCCTGTGGGTGTGCTCACGGCTGTGCTCGGTGGCGGTTATTTGCTTTGGCTCATGCATCGCCACACCGGCCGGGGAGCGGGTCTGTGAGTCTGGAAAAAACGTATCTCATTGACTCGGTCGCTTTAGGTGCCCGCGGCATCAGCGCCAAGCTTGGAAATGTCGAGGTGCTGCACAGCATTTCGCTGGATTTTTGGCGCGGCCGTTGGACCAGTATTGTGGGTCCCAACGGTGCCGGAAAATCTACCTTGCTCAAGGTGCTTGCAGGTTTGCTGCCGCACAGCGGTGAGGTGCTGCTGCTGGGTCAGCCCATGGCGGTACTGCCTGCCAAGCGGCGCGCGCAGCAGTTGTCTTGGCTTGGCCAAAACGAGGCGTCGGCCGATGATCTCACTGTCTATGACGTGGCCATGCTTGGCCGGCTGCCGCACCAGCCGTGGCTGGCGCCGCCTTCGGTGCAAGACCACGCTGCGGTCGAGCACGCACTGCGCACCACCCAGGCTTGGGACTGGCGCGGTCGGCCGTTAGGTCAGTTGTCGGGCGGCGAACGCCAGCGGGTTTTGTTGGCGCGTGCGCTGGCCGTCGAAGCCGAGGTGTTGTTGATGGACGAGCCGCTGGCCAACCTCGATCCACCCCATCAAACCGATTGGTTGCTGCTCACCAAAGCATTGGTTGCCAGCGGCAAAACCGTGATCAGCGTGTTGCATGAAATTTCGTTTGCTTTGCAGGCTGATGAGCTGGTGGTGATGGCTGAAGGTGGCGTGACGCACCAGGGCGCTTGTGGCGCAGCCGTCACGCACCGTGCGCTGGAGACGGTGTTTGACAATCGGATCGCGGTGCATCCACTGGCTGGCCAGTGGCTGGCGTTGCCCAACATCTGATGGCGGCCTAAAACCTGTGTATCAAAAATCGCTGATGTTGTGTTTGACGATGGCCAGCAGTGCGGCCATGTGCCAAGACCCGCTGCTCGAGGTGGTGATCGTTAATGGGGTGAGTACGGCTGCGCTGGGCGTGTTGGACAGCGCCAGTGAAGGTGTGGTCAACAGCCTGGCACTGCAGCAGCGTTTGAGCTTGCGGCCCTCCGAGGTGCTGGAAGCCGTGCCCGGCATGGTCGTCACACAGCACTCGGGCGACGGCAAAGCCAGTCAGTATTTTTTGCGCGGTTTCAATCTCGACCACGGCACCGACTTTTCCGTGTCGCTCGACGGCATGCCCATGAACATGCCTTCGCACGGCCATGCACAGGGCTATACCAACCTCAATGTGCTGATTCCCGAGATGCTGACAGCGCTGCACTTTCGCAAGGGTTCGTATTTCGTGGGCGATGGCGATTTTTCACTCGCGGGGAGCGCCGCCTTGCGTTATCAAAACCAGCTCGACCGTCCTTTTGCCCAGCTCACCCTCGGCCCAAACAACTACCGCCGCAGTTTGCTGGCGGGCTCGACCAGTCGCGATGACCAGCACTGGCTCGGCGCGCTAGAGCTGCAGGGTAACGATGGTCCTTGGGACAACCCGCAAGGTGTTCGCAAGGGCAATATGCTGCTGCGCTACAGCCAGGGCAGCAGCGCCGAGGGCTTTAGCGTGACCGGCATGCTGCATCAAAATGCCTGGAACGCCAGTGATCAGATTCCGCAGCGGACTGTCGATGCTGGTTTGCTACCGCGTTTTGGCGCGGTTGATGCGACGGACGGTGGCCGATCAAGCCGAGCCAGCTTGTCAGGCCAGTGGCACCAGCGCACGGCTCAGGGCAACACCGACGTGTCGGCCTATGTTGTCCGATCAGCCTTGCAGCTGTGGTCTAACTTCACCTACAAGCTGAAGCGTCCGGTCGAGGGTGATCAGTTCGAGCAGACCGATGGCCGCTATGTGGTGGGTGCCGCTGTGCGGCACGAGCGTGCCAGTGCATTGGCGGGCATTGACGGCACGCTGACTTTTGGCGCCAGCTGGCGCGGCGACCGGGTCGGTGATCTGGGCCTGTACCTGACCCAGGCCAGGTTGCGCGACAGCACCGTGCGCCAAGACAAGGTGTCACAGGACTTGTTGTCCGTCTACGCCCAGCAGGCGCTGCAGTTCAGTGAACGCTGGCGCGGTTTCGCGGGCCTGCGACTGGACAATTTGCATTACAGCGTGCGTGGCCAGGAGCCGGTATTTGGGTTGCTTAACAGCGGCAGCGGTCAAGCCCACCTGTTTCAGCCCAAAGCTGGCTTGGCCTGGAACGTGGCGCCCCGGCATGAGCTGTATGCCAACGCCGGTGTCGGTTTTCACAGCAACGACGCGCGCGGCGCCACCATCACCACCGATCCGCAAACAGGCGCAGGCGCGCAGAGCGTTCCGGCCATCGTGCGCGGCACTGGCGCTGAACTGGGCTGGAAGTTCGCCCCTGTCGAGGACTTTTTCACCAGCGTCTCTCTATGGACGCTCAAGATGGGCTCAGAGCTGGTGTTCGTCGGCGACGCTGGCACCACCGAGGCCGGTCGTCCCAGCCGCCGTGCTGGCCTGGAGTTCATCACCCGTTGGGTCGCTACGCCCGGCTTGAAATTTGATTTGACCTGGGCGCAGTCGCGCGCCCGCTTCACTGGCGTGCCACCCGCAGGAGAAGGCAACCTGATCGACAATGCGGTCAACCGGGTCATCAGCGCCGCAGCCGTCTGGCAGCGCGACGCTTGGCAGACCAGTCTGCAACTGCGTCACATGGGGCCGCGGCCACTCGACACCGGAGGCGCCGTGATGTCCAGCGCAACCACCTTGCTGAACGGCCGTCTGGGCTATATCGCCAGCAAAACCCTGACGCTCAGTCTGGACGTCTTTAACCTGACCAACCGCCTGGCCAACGACATTGAGTATTTTTATGCCTCATGCACCGCGCGTGAGGTCAACCGTGGGCAATGCGGCAGCGGCATCAGCGACCGCCACATCCATCCGCAGGAGCCTCGCAGCCTGCGCTTGACGGCACGCTGGTCTTTATGAGCTTCCTTTTTTCAGTTGACGCATTTTTTAAGGTGGTTTTCATGGGTGTTAATTCTAGACTTTGGGTTGGGCCCCAACTGATTTTTGCGACAATCAGAATGATGAATTTTGTATCGGTTTCGCCGCGCTGTTTGAAGCCTTGCTCGGCTGGGCAGTGGATTGCGCTGCCCAAGGTCACGCCAAACTCCCAAGACTCCCAACAGGGCTCCCATGCAGATTGAAACCCCACACGTCGATTACGAACGGGTCATCCCCACGGCCGAGCGCCGCGGCCTCATCCTTATCAACACCGGCCACGGCAAGGGGAAAAGTACAGCCGCTTTTGGGCTGGCCCTGCGGGCCCATGGCCGGGGCAAGAAAATCAAGGTCTACCAGTTCATGAAGGTACCCAGCGCACGCTTTGGTGA
>JABMMH010000335.1 GCA_013205645.1 Polaromonas sp.
AAATTCTACGGCGTTGATGAGATCAACGCTGAGTGATTCAGGTCGAGCACTGCTTCACCTTGCCCCCTGCACGTTCAATCTCAATGCGCACGCATTGGGCTAAAGCGGCTTGGTCGGCGCTCGGCTGCTCGCACTTCGCAAGGCTTGAGCCAACAGCCGGTGACAGCAGTGACGGCGGCAGGTGTAGCGGCACAAATTCCAAAGCGCCACTTTGCAGCTTGATCAGTTCAAGGCGCTGCCGATCCTCCCGCATCCAACGATGCACCATGTTCGGATTAATGCCGTGACGCAGCGCTACGCCGGCAAGCGATGCGCCTAGCTGGCGACACTGCTCCAGCACAGATGCCTTGAACTGCGCACTGTACTCGCGCTTGCGAGGGTGCTCTACTGTCAATAATTGATTCATCGTCTCCACGATCTCCTTCGTGGGTACGATGCCTGATCAGCCGCTGCGATTCAATATGGGATGCCTAGCCGCTTACCACGCAACTATCTATCGCAGATGCAGTGCGTCCAGAAAATACGCGGCCGCTTCGCTCAAGGGGCGGTCTTTCCGGGTGACGGAGCCGAACTCCTCCATCTTGTGCTGGATCAAGCAGGGCAAAATTTTGAGCAAGCCATGCTTTGCATAGGTGTCAGCAATCGATTTTGGTAAGACGCCAATCATGTCGGTCTCGGCAATCAAGTGGGTCGTGGTGAGGACGGACGCTGTCTCAATAATGCCTTTGGGCGAGGCAGCTTGCAGCATGCGAAATTCGTGCTCAAGTACCTCTCGCATCGGGCTGTCGGTGGGCTGCAATATCCAAGGGTAGTCGAGCAAGGCGCTGAACTTAACGGTTTTCCTTTCCCCCAGCGGATGGTGCACGCCGACGACCACCGCCAGTGCTTCATTTTCCAGTGCCTTGAAGGTGTAGTCCTCCGTCCGGTGGGCATCCCGAATACGGCCGATCACCACGTCAAGAGTGCCTTCTCGCAATAACTCGAACAGCCGGTCGCTTGTGTCTAGCGTGACGCCGACGGACAGCAGGGGGTAGGCTTTTTTCAGCGCGATGATGGCCTGCGTCAGCAGGGTTGGCGAGGGGGCCATGATGCTGCCCACCGAGACCCGGCCGGCGCTCCCGAGTTTCAACTCGGCCAGTTCTCGAGTCATGGATTCAAACGAGCCGCGCACACCCGAAAAATAACGCATCACGCTGGCACCTGCTGGTGTCAGCTTTTGTCCCCTGCCGACGCGTTCAAACAGCTTTTGCCCTAACGCAGATTCCAGCTCATGGATCATTTTTGTGGCGGCGGGCTGCGTCATGCCCAACTCTGCCGAGGCCTTGCGCAGGGTGCCATGCTCGCCCACCGCCAAGATGAGCGCGACCTGACGCATGCGCAGGCGGTTGAGTAGTTGAGGGATAGGTAAGGAGGTGGCCATGCTTTAAATGATAACTTCAGATTATCAAATAATCATTTTTTTTCAATTTACAGCGCGTTTTATCGTATCTACTATTCACACATCGGTGCATCAAGACGCCGTCAATAAACATTTGGAAGACAAACCATGAAACTGATTCCTGTCCTGTTACTGGCCACCTGTGCCGTGAGCCTTCAAACCCTTTCTTTTGCGCAGGATTGGCCGACCCGGTCAGTGCGTATTTTGGTGGGATCTGCGCCCGGCGGCGGCACTGATGCGATGGCGCGTGCAGTCGCTGATCGGCTGGGCCCCTTGCTCAAGCACTCGGTGGTGGTTGAAAACCGTGCCGGCGCTTCCAATACCTTGGCCGCCGATTTGACATCTAAAGCCACCGACGGCCACACCCTGTTAATGGGTGTGTCGACGGCGCACGCCATTGCCCCGTACCTGCTAAAACTAAGCTATGACAACGACAAGGATCTGGTGCCGGTAGCGTTTGTCGGTTCTGTGCCGAATGTACTGGTGGTCAACAACGACTTGCCGGTTGATTCGGTGCAGGCGCTGATCAAGCTGGCCAAGGCTCAGCCCGGCAAGCTCAACTACGCCACCAGTGGTTCAGGCAGCACGCAGCATATTGCGGCCGAGTTGTTCAAGGACCAAGCTGGCGTTTTCATGACGCACATTCCTTACCGCGGCAGTGGCCCGGCGCTGATCGATCTGGTCGGTGGGCAGGTGCAACTGAGCTTTGACACCATGCCTTCCGTGATAGGCCAGATCAAGGCAGGACGCATCCGAGCTTTGGCGGTGGCCAGCGCCAAACGCAACCCACAATTGCCCAATGTGCCCACCATGGCTGAGGCCGGTTTGAAAGGGGTGGAGATGAGTGCCTGGTACGGCATCTACATGCCAGCATCGACACCCAAGGCTGTGCAGGATCGCGTCTACGTGGAAGTCACCAAGGTGCTCGCCATGCCTGAAACGCAAACCCGTCTGAGCGCTATCGGTGCTGACCTGACGCCCATGACGCAGGCGCAATTTGCGGCGTTTCATGCCGCTGAAAATAAGCGCTATGCCGAGCTGATTGCACGCAAAAACATCAAACTTGACTAACCTTATGATGCTGCAAAAACTTCCCGTCGTGGCGCTCACCTTGGGCGACGCCGCAGGCATTGGTCCTGAGTTGATCGCCCGTTTATTGAGCCAACCCGGCGTCACAGAGCGGGCCAACATCGTCTTGCTGGGAGATCCGTGGTTGTGGCAGGACGGCCAGAACATCGCGGGTCTGACGGTTACCACCCAAACCGTCAGCACGCTGGCAGATGTTCGTGCTCGGCCTGATACCCACTTGCCTGCGTTCTTGGCGACAAACACCATTGCGGCCGATCAGGTCACGCGCAGCCAATCACAAGCAGCGTGCGGTGCGGCGGTCTTGAAGGTGTTGGACTTGTGCATGGATGGCACCCAACGCGGCGAGGTTGACGCCATTTGTTTTGCGCCGCTCAACAAGTTCGCCATGAAGCAGGGCGGCCTGAAGCACGATGACGAACTGCACCATTTTGCGCAATACCTTGGTGTGACGGGTTACTTCTGTGAGTTCAACACGCTGGGTGATTTGTGGACCTCGCGGGTGTCCTCGCACATTCCACTGAAAGATGCTGCGGCCACCTTGAGCACGGAGCGCATCGTGGAGGCTACGCGGTTGATCTATAAATCGCTGCAGGCCAGCGGCACGGCAGAACCCAAAGTAGCCGTGGCCGCCTTCAACCCGCACGGTGGTGACGGCGGCACTTGCGGGCGCGAAGAAATCGACATCATTGAACCGGCGGTCAAGGTGCTGCGGGCCACCGGCTTTCCAGTCGATGGCCCGTTTCCGGCAGACACTATTTTTCTCAAAGCGCGCGAAGGCCAGTACCAAGCCATCGTCACCATGTACCACGACCAAGGCCAGATCGCCATCAAGCTGCTGGGCTTTAGCAAGGGCGTGACGGTGCAGGGCGGCTTGCCGATCCCGATCACCACG
>JABMMH010000336.1 GCA_013205645.1 Polaromonas sp.
CAAAACGGCCCGCAAAGGCATCATCCTCGCCGGCGGCTCCGGCAGCCGGCTGCACCCGGCCACGCTGGCCATGAGCAAGCAACTGCTGCCGGTCTACGACAAGCCGATGATTTATTACCCGCTCAGCACCTTGATGCTGGGCGGGATTCAAGACGTGTTGATCATCAGTACGCCGCAAGACACGCCGCGTTTTGAGCAGCTGCTGGGCGACGGCAGCCAGTGGGGGATGAACCTGCAATACGCCGTTCAGCCCAGCCCGGACGGCTTGGCACAAGCTTTCTTGATTGGTGAAAAATTTCTAAACGGTGCACCCAGTGCGCTGGTCTTGGGTGACAACATCTTTCACGGCCACGACTTCACGATCTTGCTCGCCGAGGCTGACGCGCAAACCTCGGGCGCGACGGTGTTTGCCTACCATGTGCAAGACCCAGAGCGCTACGGCGTGGTCGTCTTCAACGCCCTAGGTCAAGCCAGCAGCATCGAAGAAAAGCCGCTCAAACCGCAGAGCAACTACGCCGTCACCGGCCTGTATTTTTATGACAATCAGGTGGTCGATATCGCCAAGGCTGTGAAGCCAAGCGGTCGCGGCGAGTTGGAGATCACCGCTGTGAATCAAGCGTACCTGGACATGGGTCAGCTCAACGTGCAGATCATGCAGCGCGGCTACGCTTGGCTAGACACCGGCACCCATGACAGTCTGCTGGACGCTGGTCAGTTCATCGCCACGCTGGAGCGCCGGCAAGGGCTGAAGATCGCTTGCCTCGAAGAAATCGCTTGGCGCAACGGCTTCATCACCACCGAGCAATTCGAAAAGCTGGCCCAGCCGCTGTCTAAAAACGGCTACGGGCAGTACATGCTGCGGTTGCTGAAAGAAGAGATACGCGTCACCAGCGGGCCCGTATGAAAACCACTCTCACCGCCATCCCCGGCGTACTCATCATCGAACCCAAAGTCTTCGGCGACGCACGCGGTTTCTTCTTTGAGAGCTTCAACCAAAAAGCTTTCAATGACGCCACAGGCACAGACCATCAGTTCGTCCAGGACAACCACAGCCGCAGCGGCAAAGGCGTTCTGCGGGGTCTGCACTACCAAGTCAACAAGCCGCAGGGCAAGTTGGTGCGCGTGGTGAGCGGCGCGGTGTTTGATGTCGCCGTCGACATCCGTCCAGATTCCCAAGCTTTTGGCCGCTGGGTCGGCGTTGAGCTCACTGAAGACAACCACAAGCAGATGTGGGTGCCGCCCGGCCTCGCGCACGGGTTCTTGGTGCTGAGCGACAGAGCTGACTTTTTGTACAAAACCACCGACTACTACGCGCCCGAGTTTGAGCGTTGTATTGCCTGGGACGATCCAGCCGTTGGCATTGAGTGGCCGCTTGAGGGTCTTCAGCCCAAGCTTTCGGCCAAAGACCTTCAAGGCCAACTCCTCAGCGCGCTAGGCTGAGCCCAAGTGTTCAACTGGTACCTCGTTTACAGCAAACCTCGCCAAGAGCTGTGTTCGCTTGAGAATCTCGAACGACAAGGCTTCGAGTGCTTCTTGCCGCTCATTTCCGTCGAAAAACTCCGCCGCAAGGTGATCGTGGTTGTTCAAGAACCACTCTTCCCGCGCTACCTCTTCATCCGGCTAGACGCCAGCCAAGAGGGCCGGAGCTGGAACCCGATCCGCTCGACCACCGGGGTCAGCCTGCTGGTCACCTTCGGCCAAGTGCCCGCCAAAGTTGATGACCAACTGGTGGAGATCATTCGCTCCACGGTGAGTGACGCCAGCGTCCGGCAGCGCCACTTTGAACCAGGCGAACTCGTCCGCATCAACGACGGGCCCTTTGCCGGGCTCGAAGCGGTCTACCAGATGCCCGACGGCGAGGCCCGCGTCATGGTGCTGATTGACATCCTCAGCAAGAAGGTCAGTCTGTCGATCGAGCCGCCCAGCCTCAGTAAGATCGGCTAAAGCTCGCCAAACGATCAAGTCACACTCAAAAAAATTAACCTTTCAAACAATGCACGCAAAAATATTGGCTTGGCACCGGACTGCTAAGGGCTTGGTCGTCATGGCCTTGGACATTGTTTTGTCGTTGGTCGCAACCTCTTTGGCTTTTTCCCTTCGGTTGGACTCTTTGCATTGGCCTGAAGGCTCGCAGTGGTGGGTCTATGCGCTGGCGCCGGCTTTGGCATTGCCGGTGTTCATCCGCTTTGGTTTGTACCGCGCCATCTTTCGCTACACCGGACAAGCGGCTTTGGCCGCGACGACCAAGGCCGTTGGTGTTTATGGGGTTTTGCTGTTTGCGGTGTTGCTGTTTGTCGGCTGGCCAGGCGTGCCGCGCAGCTTGGGCGTGTTGCAGCCTTTGCTGTTTTTGATGCTGGTGGGGGGGAGTCGGGCCGCTGCACGGTTTTGGTTGTTAAACCAAGAGCAACAACGGCAACCGAGTGGCCGTTTGCTCATTTATGGCGCGGGCACGGCAGGCGTGCAAACGGCTGCCGCCATGGGTATCTCTGGTCAGTTCAAACTCTTGGGTTTCATTGACGACGACGCCCACAAAGTGGGGCGCAGCGTCAATGGCGTGCAGGTTTATGCGCAAGCCGAAGCCGCTGCCTTGGTCGAAACAATGGCGGTGACGGATATTTTGTTGGCGGTGCCCAGTGCCACACGCGGCCGGCGCAAAGCCATCATTGAGGCCTTGCGAGCCTTGCCCGTGCATATTCGCACCTTGCCCGCTTTGGGCGACTTGGCCAGCGGCCGCGTCACGGTGCAAGACTTCAAAGACTTGGATATTGAAGACCTGCTGGGGCGTGACCCGGTGCCGCCAAACACCGAGTTATTGGCCCGTAAATTGGCGGGCAAGGTGGTGCTGGTGAGCGGGGCGGGTGGCAGTATTGGCAGCGAGTTGTGCCGGCAGATCTTGGCTGAAAAACCGCGTCAACTGCTGCTGCTCGACCACAACGAGTTTGGGCTGTACAGCATCCACCAAGAGTTGCAGGCGCTCTGCGTGGCCGGCAACTTGGCAGTCGAGCTGCATCCCCTGCTGGGCAGTGTGGCGCAGGTGCGGCGCCTGCAAGAAATTTGCGGCGCTTACCGGCCCAACGTGGTCTATCACGCTGCTGCTTACAAGCATGTGCCGCTGGTTGAGAGCAATCCGGCGGAGGGCGTTTACAACAACGTTTTTGGCACGCTGAACATGGCGCTGGCGGCGCGTGACTGCGGTGCATCGCATTTTGTCTTGGTGTCGACAGACAAAGCCGTGCGGCCGACCAATGTCATGGGCGCTACCAAACGCATGGCTGAGTTGGTGCTGCAAAGCTTGGCCAATCAAACGAGCGAAGGCCTCACTACGTTTTGCATGGTGCGCTTTGGCAATGTGCTGGGTTCAAGCGGCAGTGTGGTGCCGCTGTTTCGCCAGCAGTTGGCGCAAGGCGGGCCGATCACCGTGACGCACGCAGAAGTCACCCGTTACTTCATGACCATTCCCGAGGCCGCGCAGCTGGTGTTGCAAGCCGGTGCCATGGCAACAGGCGGCGACGTGTTTGTGCTCGACATGGGTGAGCCGGTGAAGATTCTCGACCTCGCGCAGCGCATGGTTGAACTCTCCGGCCTGCGCGTGCGCAACGCTGAGCAACCCGATGGCGACATTGAGATTGTGGTGACAGGCTTGCGCCCAGGTGAAAAGCTTTATGAAGAATTGCTGATTGGCGACAACCCGACGCCAACCGCCCACCCGCGCATCATGAAAGCCCACGAAGACTGCCTGAGCTGGGACGCGTTGACAGCGCAACTCAACACCCTCAAAAAGGCAACGGCAGACGGGGACGTAGACGCCATGAAAGCCGTGTTGACGGTTTGCGTGCAGGGCTATGGGCCGGCGGTGATGTGAGGTCTTGCCGACGTGGCATCCGCTCTGCGGCACAATTCACGTTCTACGCGTTCAACAATGCATTCAGCAACGCACGCCTCAATCCACTGACCGGAACTCCATGACCGATCCCGACCTCTCTCACGTTGGCCCGCGCGACAAGGCCGAAATCCTGGCGCAGGCGCTGCCTTACATCCGCCAGTTTCACGGCAAAACGTTGGTCATCAAATACGGCGGCAACGCCATGACGGACCCGGCCTTGCAGGCCGACTTTGCCGAAGACGTGGTGCTGCTCAAGCTGGTCGGCATGAACCCGGTGGTGGTGCACGGCGGCGGACCGCAAATTGAAGCCGCGCTGAACCGCTTGGGCAAAAAAGGCGAGTTCATTCAAGGCATGCGCGTCACCGACGATGAAACCATGGAAGTCGTCGAGTGGGTGCTGGCCGGTCAAGTGCAGCAAGACATCGTCGGCTTGATCAACCAAGCGGGCGGCAAGGCGGTCGGCTTGACCGGCCGCGACGGCGGCATGATCCGCGCGAAAAAGCTCAACATGAGCGACCGTGACGACCCCGCAAAATTGCACGACATTGGCTTTGTCGGCGACATCCTGTCAATCGACCCAAGCGTGGTCAAGGCGCTGCAAGACGACCAGTTCATTCCCGTCATCAGCCCGATTGGCTTTGGTGAAAACAACGAAAGCTACAACATCAACGCCGACGTCGTCGCCGGCAAATTAGCGATTGTGCTGCAGGCTGAAAAGCTGGTGCTGTTGACCAACACGCCCGGCGTGCTGGACAAATCAGGCAAGTTGTTGACCGACTTGTCGGCCCGTGAAATCGATGAGCTGTTCGCCGACGGCACCATCTCTGGCGGCATGTTGCCGAAGATTGAAGGCGCGCTGGACGCCGCCAAGAGCGGCGTCAATTCAGTGCACATTATTGACGGCCGCGTGCCGCACGCCATGCTGTTAGAGATCCTGACCGACCAAGCCTACGGCACCATGATCCGTTCGCACTAAATCCAGGCAGTCCATGGCCGACATTGACGAGATCTCCCCACGCAAGCGGCCCAAGCCTGGCGAGCGGCGCGTGCAAATCTTGCAGGCGCTGGCCGGCATGTTGGAGCAACCTGGTGCGGAGCGCATCACCACCTCGGCACTGGCTGCCAAACTCGAAGTGAGTGAGGCCGCGCTGTACCGCCACTTCGCCAGCAAGGCGCAGATGTTTGAAGGCCTGATCGACTTCATCGAGCAGTCGGTTTTCACGTTGGTGAATCAAATCGTTGAACGCGAAACCGTGCATGCCGTGCGCGTTCGCAAGCTGGTGACCATGGTGTTGCAGTTCGCCGAAAAAAATCCAGGCATGACGCGCGTCATGGCCGGTGACGCGCTGGTCTTTGAAAACGAGCGCCTGCAAGAACGCATGAACCAGTTCTTTGACAAGTTAGAGACCACCATCAAGCAAAGCCTGCGCGAAGCCGCTGCATTGGACAGCGCCACCACGCCCACCGTCGACGCACAAGTACACGCCTCTGTCGTCACGGCTTTCATGATCGGTCGGCTGCAGCGTTTTTCGCGCTCTGGCTTCAAGCGCTTGCCGTCTGAGCATCTGGACGCGAGTTTGGCACTGGTGCTCAACTAAGTTTCGAAAACCACAGAAAAAGGAAGAGACATGAAACTCGTTCGTTATGGCAACCCCGGCAAAGAAAAACCCGGCCTGATCGATGCCGATGGCAAGCTGCGTGACCTGAGCGGCGTCATCAAAGACATCGGCCCAGAGCAACTCAGTGATGCCGCGCTGGCCAAGCTGCGCCGACTGAAAACGGCCAACCTGCCTTTGGTCCGTGGTAAGCCGCGCATCGGCTGCCCGGTCACGGGCGTCGGCAAGTTCGTCGCCATTGGCCTGAACTACGCGGACCACGCCGCTGAGGCCGGCATGCCGATTCCGAAAGAGCCGATTGTTTTCATGAAGGTGCCTTCTTGCATTCAGGGCCCGAACGATCCGGTCATGCTGCCTAAAAACTCGGTCAAGACCGACTGGGAGGTCGAGCTGGGCATCGTCATTGGAACGCGTGCACGCTATGTGTCGCAAAAAGATGCGCTGACTTTTGTCGCTGGTTACTGCACCATCAACGACGTCAGCGAGCGCGAATTCCAGATCGAGCGCGGCGGTACATGGGACAAGGGCAAATGCTGCGACACCTTTGGCCCGATCGGCCCTTGGCTGGTCACGCGTGACGACGTGCCGAATCCGCAAAAGCTGGATATGTGGCTAGAAGTCAACGGCAAGCGCATGCAAACTGGTTCGACCAAGACTATGATTTTCAGCGCGGCCAAGATCGTCAGCTACGTCAGCCAGTTCATGACGCTGGAGCCCGGCGATGTTATTTGTACCGGCACGCCCCCCGGCGTTGGCATGGGCATGAAGCCGCCAACGTACCTGAAAAAAGGCGACGTGGTGACGCTCGGCATCGAGGGCTTGGGCGAACAAAGCCAGACCATCGTGCCGTTCAAACTTTGATCGGTTAAATTTAGAGGGATCGGCCAGGGGCTGGCCTCCTACAGGGGCAGAGATGCCTGCGTTCCTTGTAGGAGCCGAGCCCTCTCGGCGATTTGCACAAAGATTCAACATGCCCCAGTACTCCCCACCCTTGCGTGACATGCAGTTTTTGATGCACGAAGTGCTCAACTTGAGCGACGAGTTCAAGGCCATGCCCAAGCACGTCGAGGTCGACGCCGAGACGCTGAACGCCGTGCTGGAAGAAGCTGGCAAGTTTGCCGCCGAAGTCACCTTTCCGCTCAACATCAGTGGCGACACCGAAGGCTGCCAGCTCGACATCAGCACGCACGACGTGACGGTGCCGACAGGCTTCAAGCAAGCCTACCAACAGTACGTGGCGGGCGGCTGGGCGGCCTTGTCGTGCGACCCGGCCTACGGCGGCCAAGGCTTGCCCTTTGCCTTGAACCAGTGTCTGTACGAAATGCTGAACTCAGCCAATCAAGCTTGGGCCATGTACCCGGGCCTGTCGCATGGCGCGTACGCAGCGCTTCACGCGCATGGCACTGAGGCTCAGAAGTCACTCTACCTGCCCAAGCTCACCAGCGGCGAATGGACCGGTACCATGTGCTTGACCGAAGCGCACTGCGGCACCGACCTGGGCCTCTTGCGCACCAAAGCCGAGCCGCAACCCGACGGCCGCTACGCGCTCACCGGCAACAAGATTTTCATCAGCGCCGGCGAGCACGACATGGCCGCCAACATCGTCCACCTGGTGTTGGCGCGCCTGCCAGATGCGCCTGCCGGTAGCAAAGGCATCAGCCTGTTTTTGGTGCCCAAGTTCAACCTCAACCCCGATGGCTCACTGGGTTCGCGCAACGGTATTTTTTGCGGCAGCCTTGAGCACAAGATGGGCATTCACGGCAATGCCACGTGTCAGATGGTGCTCGACGGCGCCGTCGGCACGCTGGTGGGCGCAGCGCACAAGGGTCTATCAGCGATGTTCGTCATGATGAACGCAGCGCGCTTGGGCGTTGGCAATCAGGCGCTGGGTTTGACCGAAGTGGCTTTTCAAAATGCGCTTGCCTACGCCAAAGACCGGCTGCAAATGCGCTCGCTCTCAGGCGTCAAAGCGCCGTACAAAGCGGCTGATCCGATCATCGTCCACCCAGATGTGCGCAAGATGCTGCTCACCGCCAAGGCCTATGCTGAAGGTGGCCGCGCGCTGGCGCTCTACTGCAGTTTGTTGCTCGACAAAGAACTGCACCACCCAGATGCCAGCGTGCGCCAAGCCTCGGCAGAGATGGTGGCGTTGCTGACGCCCATCGTCAAAGCCTTCCTGACGGACAACGGCCACATCGCGACGAATGCCTGCTTGCAGGTGTTCGGCGGTCACGGCTACATCAAAGAATGGGGCATGGAGCAGTACGCGCGCGACAACCGCATCAACATGATTTATGAGGGCACCAACACCATCCAGTCGCTGGACTTGCTAGGCCGCAAGGTGCTGGCCAACAACGGTGAAACCCTGAAGCAATTCGGTCAACTGGTGCGTGCGTTGGTGGCCGAAGAAAGCGCCAATCCTGAGATGGCCGAGTTCATCAAACCGCTGGCTGAATTGGCTCAGCAGATGACGGCCTTCACCACCGAGATCGGTATGCGCGCAACGCAAGACCCGGACGAAATCGGCGCTGCCGCGGTGGACTATCTGCGCGTCGCCGGCCACTTGGTGTTCAGCTATTTTTGGGCCCGCATGGCGCAAGTTGCCCTGCAAGAAATTGAGGCCGGCAACCGCGACAAGTTCTATCTCGCCAAGCTGCAAACGGCGCGCTTTTACTTCGCCAAGCTGCTGCCTGAAACCGCTATGCTGATGCGCACTGCGCGCGCCGGCAGCACGGTGTTGATGGACACAGACGAAGCGCTGATTTAATTTTTTATTGCAACACCCCAAACACGCACAGACCATGACAACATCCGACAACCAAGACATCCTGATCCACACCGAAGCCGCGGTGACAACCATCACCATCAACCGTGTTGGTAAGAAAAACTCCATCACCGCCGCCATGTATGGCGCGCTGGCCGATGCGCTAGCCAGCGCCAGCCGCGATGCCGCTGTGCGCGTGGTGGTGATTCAAGGCCACGAGACGATCTTCTCAGCCGGCAACGACATCAGCGACTTTCTCAGCACGCCGCCTGACCATGCAGACGCGCCGGTGTTCCGTTTCATGCGCGGCATCAGCACCTTTGCCAAGCCCATCGTGGCTTCGGTCTGCGGACCGGCGGTCGGCATCGGCACCACGTTGCTGCTGCACTGCGACTTGATCTACGCCGGTGACAACGCCGCGTTTTCAATGCCCTTCGTCAACCTCGGCCTGTGCCCTGAAGCCGGCTCAAGCCTGTTGGTGCCCCAGCTGATGGGCCATCAACGCGCAGCAGAAGCGCTGTTGCTGGGCGAGCCCTTCATGGCCGAGACAGCGCTAGAGATGGGGCTGATCAACCGCATCGTGCCGCCCTCAGAAGCCAACGCGCTGGCCCAACGCCAAGCGCAAAAACTCGCCACCAAACCGCTGTCGGCCTTGCTCGAAACCAAGCGCTTGATGAAGCAAGGCAACGCCGCTGTGGTGGCTGCACGCATTGAGGAGGAGGGCGCCAGTTTCGGCCGCATGTTGTCAGAGCCTGCGGCCCGCGAAGCCTTCGCGGCTTTCATTGAAAAACGTCGGCCAGACTTTTCAAACGTCTGATCGCTCAACACCTCTCAAAAACTTCAATTTTGGCCGGTGGGAAATTACCCCAGACGATCTCACTTGAAACTTTGCGCATGCCCGCATCCAACCACGGTGAAGCACTGCGAAAAAGATAAGTGAACTGAATCACTTTTGCGCCAGCACTGAGCATCTCAGCACTGGCTTTAACGATGCTGAGCACATCTTTTTGTGGCAGTGACCGCAAGGGCAAGCTGCTGACAATGGCTTTTATCTTGAGCCCACCTAATCGCACAAAGTTGATTCGGGCGGCATCTTCAGACACTATCTTCAAGCCTGGAAAACGCCGCTGAAGTTTGTGGGCCATGATTTTTGATTTTTCAAAAACAAGCAATTGCCGTTTTAAAACACCACGCTGAAGAATCTCATGGGTGATGGAACCCGTCCCACCCCCAAATTCGATCACCCATCCATCTTCTGCTGTGTCGATGTAGCTCGCCATTCGCTTACCAAGTTGGGGGGAGCTTGAGAGGACAGAGCCGACTGACTGTGGGTTCTTGATGAATTCATGTAACAACATAGTCGTGGTTTTTCCGTCATTTCAAAGAGGCGTAGTCTATTGGGTTTGTAATGGTTGAGCTTGGCGGGTTCAGCCGCGTTGCGGGCTCGGGGTTGTCAAACCTTGGTCGGAGACTTTTCGATCGGCCGCGGTCGGCCCTTATCGTCAATCGCCACATAGGTCAGGCTGGCTTCGGTGACTTTGATGTAGCTGCCTTGGGCCCGCATGTGTTCGGCGTAGACCTCGACCTGCACCGTGACGGAGGTGTTGCCGATACGCGTGACAACGGCAAAAAAAGACAGGATGTCGCCCACATGCACCGGCTGCTTGAAGACAAATTGGTTGACCGCCACGGTGGCCATGCGGCCGTTGACGTAGCGCGCCGGCAAGACCGCACCGGCCACATCCACATGGGCCATCACCCAGCCGCCAAAAATATCGCCATTGATATTGCAATCGGCCGGCATCGGGATGACCTTGAGGACCAATTCCTTGTCGGTTGGAAGTGTCACTGGGGGCACGATTGGGGTTGATTCAAAGGTCATAGGACAATCTCAGACAAAGTTAACGGATCTACCGATTTTTCACGATTGTCTCCTATGCGTTCTCGAGCTTCTTCCGATAGTCAGCACATGCCGGCCGCCACGGCCGATGTCAAAGCAGCAGCGCCGGAGCGCTCCGACACCGACACCTTGAAGCGGCTTTTCCCCTACCTCTGGGAATACAAATGGCGGGTGATTGCCGCGTTGAGTTTCATGGTCGGCGCCAAGATGGCCAATGTCAGCGTGCCGCTGCTGCTCAAAGAGCTGGTCGACGCCATGAGCTTCAAGCCGGGCGACGTGCAGGCGGTGTTGGTGGTGCCCGCTGCTTTGTTGCTGGGTTACGGTGCGCTGCGCCTGTCGACCTCGCTGTTCACTGAGTTGCGTGAGCTGGTGTTTGCCAAGGCGACTGAGGGCGCCACGCGGCGCATCTCGCTGGAAGTTTTTCAGCACTTGCATGCGCTGAGCCTGCGCTTTCATTTGGACCGGCAAACCGGCGGCATGACGCGTGACATCGAGCGCGGTACACGCGGCGTGCAATCGCTCATCTCGTACTCGCTGTACAGCATCATCCCGACGCTGATTGAAGTCACTTTTGTGCTGACTTTGCTAGCGGTCAAGTTCGACGTTTGGTTTGCCGGCATCACCATCATTGCGCTGGTGTTTTACATCCTCTTCACGGTGACAGTGACCGAGTGGCGCACGCAGTTCAGAAAGCAAATGAACGAGCTGGACTCGACAGCGCACAGCCGCGCGATTGATTCCTTGCTGAACTACGAAACCGTCAAGTATTTCAACAACGAAGCTTTTGAAGCGCAGCGCTACGACGAAAACTTGGAGCGTTACCGGCGCGCGGCAGTTAAAAGTCAGCGCACCTTGAGCCTGCTCAACACCGGCCAGCAACTCATCATCGCCATCGGTCTGGTGGCCATGTTGTGGCGCGCCA
>JABMMH010000337.1 GCA_013205645.1 Polaromonas sp.
CTATCCGCCTCGGGCACGGTTTCTAGGTATTTCAAAATGCCGCCTTCCAGGTGGTACACCTCGTCAAACCCTTGGGCTTTGAGGAAAGCGGTCGATTTTTCACAGCGAATGCCGCCCGTGCAAAACATGGCGACCTTGGGTTTTTTACCGGCACGGTCTTTCAGTCGACCTTCAGGCCCCATTTCACGGCGCACCCAGTCTGGCAGTTCCGAAAAACTGCTGGTGGCGGGGTTGATAGCGCCTTCAAATGTGCCAATGGAGACCTCGTAGTCATTGCGGGTGTCGATCAGCACCACGTCCGGGTCGTTGATGAGGGCGTTCCAGTCTTGCGGCTTGACGTACTGGCCGGCCATGCGATTCGGGTTGATGCCTGCCACGCCCATCGTCACGATCTCTTGCTTGAGGCGCACTTTCATTCGGTAAAACGGGGCTTTGTCGCTGTGCGCTTCTTTGTGCTCCAGCGCGGCCAAGCGCGGGTCAGTCCGCAAATGCGCCAACACCGCGCGCACGCCAACCTCAGGGCCGGCGATGGTGCCGTTGATGCCTTCTTCTGCCAGCAGCAGCGTCCCGCGCACATCGTTCGCCTCGCAAAAGGCCTGCAGCGGCGCTTGCAACTCAGCGAAGTCCGGCAGGTCGACAAATTTATACAGGGCGGCGGTGAGAAAGTCAGGCATATCGAATTCAAGGACGCCATGCGAGGCGGTGGTGTCAGTTATTGAAATGAGCTATTTTCCCAGAATCGGGCTTGGATGGGGATGAACTAGCGCAACAAGCCGTTGGTCACGGCTTGGTCAAATCTACTTATCGTGTGCCAAAAATCCGATCGCCAGCATCCCCCAAGCCCGGCAAGATGTAGCCGTGGTCATTGAGTTGGCGGTCGATGGCGGCGGTGAAAATTGGCACATCCGGGTGCGCAGCCTGCAGCGCGGCAATGCCTTCAGGGCAGGTCAGCAGGCAAACAAATTTAATGGATTTAGGGTTCATTTTTTTCAGCCGGTCAATGGCTGCAATGGCTGAGTTGCCGGTGGCCAGCATTGGGTCGACCACGATGATGTCACGCTCTTGCATGTCTTGCGGCATCTTGAAGTAGTACTCCACCGCCTCCAGCGTGGCCGCGTCTCGGTACAGGCCGATATGGCCCACGCGGGCACTTGGCACCACGCTCAACATGCCTTCCAAAATGCCGTTGCCAGCCCGCAAGATCGACACAAAGACCAGCTTTTTGCCGTCGATGACTTTGGTCTGCATGGTCTCGAGTGGTGTTTCAATTTCCACCGTTTGCATCGTCATGTCGCGGGTGACCTCGTAGGCCATCAGCATGCTGAGCTCGTTCAGCAGGGTGCGAAAAGTGCTGGTGCTGGCGTCTTTGCTGCGCATCAAGCTGAGCTTGTGCTGGACCAGCGGATGGTCAATCAGCGTCACTGGGGCGCTGGCTTTTCGGGGCGTGTTCATCAAGCGGGTTTCCCTGTGTTTCAGCTGTGGTTCAAAAGGGCATCAGGCGAAAAGTAAAATGCAGGTCTAGATTAAATCAATTCACGCATTTCAGAAGGACTCTTCGTGGCTGGACACAGTAAATGGGCGAATATTCAACACCGCAAGGGTCGTCAGGACGAAAAACGTCAGCGCGTCTGGACCCGTGTGATGCGTGAAATCATGGTCGCCGCTCGCATGGGCGGTGGTGACTTGGGTACCAACCCACGCCTGCGCTTGGCCATTGACAAGGCCAAAGCTGCCAACATGCCTAGCGAAAACGTCAAGTACGGCATCGCCAAGGCCACTGGCAGCCTCGAAGGCGTGCATTACGAAGAAGTGCGTTATGAAGGCTACGGCATCGGCGGCGCGGCGATCATCATCGACTGCATGACCGACAACAAGGTGCGCACTGTGGCTGAAGTGCGCCATGCTTTTTCAAAGCACGGCGGCAACATGGGCACCGAAGGCTCGGTGGCTTTCCAGTTCAAGCACTGCGGTCAGCTGATTTATGCGCCCGGTGTGAGTGAAGACAAAGTCATGGAACTTGCGCTGGACGCCGGCGCAGATGACATTATCACGGATGACGATGGTGCGATTGAGGTGCTGACGCCCTACACTGATCTCGAAAAAATCAAGCTTGCCCTTGAAGCTGCAGGCCTGACCGCCGAGGTGGCTGAAGTCACCATGCGCGCTGAAAACAGCATTGAACTGAGTGGTGACGATGCTCTGAAAATGCAAAAGCTGCTTGATATTTTGGAAGACTTGGACGATACCCAAGCCGTTTTCCACAACGCGGCGCTGTCGCTTTAAACCGCTCCCTGAATTTAAAAAAATGAAAGCTCCGGCATGAAAGTATTGGTAGTTGGCAGCGGTGGCCGTGAACACGCATTGGCTTGGAAACTGGCGCAGTCACCGAAGTTGCAAGCGGTGTGTGTGGCGCCTGGCAATGGCGGAACAGCGCTGGATTCGCGTCTTGAAAACATTCCTATCACTGACATCAAGGCGCTGCGCGAATGGGCCTTGGCTGAAAAAATCGTCTTAACCGTCGTCGGCCCCGAGCAGCCACTGGCCGCGGGCATCGTCGATGACTTTCGCGCCCACGGCTTGCGTGTGTTTGGGCCGACCCAAGCTGCCGCGCAACTCGAAAGCTCGAAAGCTTTTTCCAAAGCCTTCATGAAGCGCCACGGCATTCCCACCGCCGAGTACGAAACTTTCTCAGACCCGGTGGCCGCGCATGCGTACATCGACAAAAAGGGTGCGCCCATCGTTGTCAAAGCCGACGGTCTGGCCGCAGGCAAAGGCGTGGTGGTGGCGATGTCGCTGCAAGAGGCGCACGAGGCGATTGACTTCATGCTCGCACCAGACGCCTGCTTCAACCCGCTTGGCGTGACGCACAACGCAGGCGGCGCCCGCGTGGTGATTGAAGATTTTTTACAAGGCGAAGAAGCCAGCTTCATCGTCATGTGTGACGGCAAAAATGTCACGCCACTGGCGACCAGCCAAGAC
>JABMMH010000338.1 GCA_013205645.1 Polaromonas sp.
AGCCAGTGCCAACCCGGTGACGCGACCACGTGCCGTCAGCGTGAGCGGTGCCGACAGCTCACCCTGCCAGCCGGCTTCGACGTGTTCGACCTGCCCTTTGGGTGCAAAGCTGTCCAGCAAGGCATGGGTGGCGGCGTCCAGCGGCAAACGCTGGGCGATGCGGGCCAAGGCCGCGAGGTCGAGCTTGTCGGCTTTGAGTTCTGTTTTGGCCAGCTGTTGACCATCGGCATGGGTGTGCGTCAGCGACACATTGCCGCCCGGCCAGACCAAGCCGTCATCCGCTTCAAAGGACAAGGCTTCGGTCTGAAAGTCAAAACCGTTGACCCGTTGTTGCCCACCAAAGCGGCCGGCCACCGAGGCCAGCGTCAAGGCGGGCAAGTCGCGGGCCAGTCGGGTACTGACGCCGCTCAAGGCGACATCGGCTGTCACGCCTGAGAGCTGTCCGGCCGCGAGATCGGCCCAGACGCGCAGCGCTCCTTGGCCGCTGCTGACATCGAAGCCGAATGGGTCTGGGCTGATGTATTGCTGGAGTTGCGACACATCGGCGCGGCTGAACTCGCTGTAAAGCTGGCCCGACCATGTCTTCCATGACGAACCGCTGCCCGACAGCAAAGGTTGACGGAGCCGGGCGCGCACGCTGAAACGTTCGCCCCAAGCGGCTGGCGGGGTGGCGTCGAGGCGCATCAGATGGCGCTTGCCCGGATTGCGCAGCACAGCGACGACGTCGGTTAACACCAGCGGCGGGGCTGCGCGCGTTTCGTCGGTCCAGCGCAGCAGGCCACCGCGCAAGACCAGCTCGGTTTGCTCAAAGGCCCAATCGGCAAATGCCGTGTCCCCTCGTGTGTTGTTCGACAGCTCAAGTCCGGCGATCTGGAATTGGCCGTCGGCGGTGCGGCGAATGTCGAGCTCGGCGCCGTCAATCACCAGTTGCTCCAGACCCAAGTTCCAGAGCGAACGCGGCGACAACGCCGCCACCACGCGCGGCAGGCGCAGCGCGGTGCGACCTTCGCGGTCAAGCAAGCTGATGTCGGTGAGTTCAAAAGAGGGAATCAGGCCACCAGAATTTGCGCTGATGTTGCCAATGCGCACCGGTACCCCTAAGACGCGGCTGGCTTCGAGCTCTAGGCGTGGGCGAAAGTCGCCGATACGCGGCACAATCCAGCCGTGTAGAAGTCCATAGCCCAGACCGATGAGCAGCCAAAACGCCACGAGCAGCCACAGCAAGACCCGCGACACGCGGGCCGTCAGGCGAACGTGGCGAGGCAGCAGCAAGTTTTTGGGGGGCGTTACAGGATCCATCGGCTTCGGAATTATGACCGTCGCGGCTGGCCGGGGTTCCATCTAAAAACCGTTTACCTTGATGTCTTCAACGCCTGACGCCGATTTACCCGCTTTGTCCGAACCCATCGCCAACCGCTCAGTCGCCGATCTCGATGCCACAGGCGCGGCTTACTCGCGCTGCGTGCAGCGCTTGCGGCGGCGTTATGCCGACCAATTGCACCTGCTGTCCGCCGGCGCGCCGGAGCTGCCGGCGATGGAAGCCGCGCTGAACGCCTTGCTGGCGCAGGGCTTGGCGACCGGCGCGGCCTTGCGGGTGCTGCGGCAAATCGTCATGGAGCGCTTGGTGGTGCTCGATTGCGAAGGTGATGGCCCGACGCAAACGCCGCTGGCGGTGGTCACCCGCGCCATGACGGATCTGGCCGAATTGGCGCTGGACGTGGCCATGGCCGCCACGCAGCTCGAGCTGGACGCCTTGTACGGCCCGCCTTTGGCGCCCGACTCGGTAACCGATGTCGGGCCTGAAAATACCGCTGAAAACGCAGCCACGAAGCCAGCGGTGCGCGCCAGTTTGTGGGTCATCGGCATGGGCAAGCTGGGCGCGCGCGAGTTGAATGTCTCGAGCGACATCGACCTGATTTATGTCTACGACCACGACGGTCAGACCGCTGGCCGGGCCGATGGCCGCGGCAGCATTTCGAACCACGAGTATTTCGCGCACCAAGTCAAGGCCATGTATGCGCTGATTGGCGACACCACCGAGCACGGCTTTGTCTTCCGGGTCGATCTGGCCCTCAGGCCCAACGGCAATTCTGGGCCTGCAGCCATTTCTCTCAATGCGTTGGAAGAGTATTTTCAGGTGCAAGGCCGCGAGTGGGAGCGTTTTGCCTGGCTCAAAAGCCGCGTGGTGGCGCCCTTGTCTTGCCTCAGCGGTGGCGTCACCGGCAACAGCCATGACAACGGCGATGGCAGCGACGGCTCGGCGCAGGCCTTGCGCGGTTCGGTGCTGCCGTTCGTCTTTCGGCGTTATCTGGACTACAACGTCTTTGATGCGCTGCGCACCTTGCACCGTCAAATTCGTGAGCAGGCTCAGCGCCGAAGCGCCGGTCATCCTGAGCGCGCCAACGACGTCAAGTTGTCGCGTGGCGGTATCCGCGAAATTGAATTCACCGTGCAGTTGCTGCAGGTCGTGCGCGGCGGGCAATTCCCGGAGCTGCGCACGCGGCCCACGCTGGACGCGTTGCAACGCGTCGCTAACGCTGGTTTGATGCCGCAAGAAACCGCCGATGCGCTGGCCCGCGCGTATGAATTTTTGCGCCGTGTCGAACACCGTATTCAGTACCTCGACGACCAGCAAACGCACGTCTTACCAACCCGTGACGACGACTTGGCCTGGATCGCCAAGACGCTGGGCTTTAGTGACTGCTGCGCGTTTTTGGTCGAACTGGACACCCACCGTGAGTTGGTGGCGGGCGAATTTGACAAGCTGCTGGGCGGCAATGCCGAGTGCAAAGGCTGCAACAAAATCGCCAGCGCACCCCAAGAGCTGAGTGAGCTGGTCGACCAACAAGCCAGTGCTTGGCCGGCGCGTTTTCGCACGCGCATCGCCGAGTGGAGCAGTCACCCGCGCGTGCTGGCGCTGCGCGAAGAGTCCCGCGG
>JABMMH010000339.1 GCA_013205645.1 Polaromonas sp.
GAGACCTGACCGGTTTGCAACAACCAAGCGATGCGGGTGGTCAGCACCCGCGTCTTGCCAGACCCCGCACCGGCGAGGATGAGCGCATGCGTGTTGGGCAGCGTCACCGCAGCCAATTGCTCAGGATTTAGGTTGTGGAGAAGGGGGGAGCTGGGGGCGGTGTCTGCAAACATGGCCCATTGTAGAAAGACCCGCCGGCAGACGCGCAAGCATGCGCCCGGGCATATAGAAGTTATATCCAAGTTGGCCAAGCGCCCCGCCTGCGAAAGCCCTAAAATCGGTCACCGGGCCCAAGTCATTGCGCCCGGTTTTTTGTTTGCGGCGCCGTCCTCCGGTCTGCCGCCAGACATCAACCGGTGCAACCCAAGCGCCCATCGCTGTGAACAACAAACGGATGGAAAGCTGGGACCATGGAAATTTTTGACTACGACAACATCTTGCTGCTGCCGCGCAAATGCCGCGTTGAGAGCCGTTCGGAATGCGACACCAGCGTGACGCTGGGTGGCCGCAGTTTCCGCCTCCCGGTGGTGCCGGCCAACATGAAAACCGTGGTGGACGAATCCATCTGCGCTTGGATGGCTGACCACGGTTACTTTTACGTCATGCACCGCTTTGATCTCGACAACGTTGAGTTCGTCAAACGCATGAAAGCCCGTGGCAGCTACGCCTCCATCTCACTCGGCGTCAAGCCGGCCGACTACGCCACTGTCGATCAATTGGTCAGCCTCGGCTTGGTGCCCGAGTACATCACCATCGACATCGCCCATGGTCACGCCGACAGCGTGAAAAACATGATCGCCTGCTTGAAGGACAAACTGCCGGCGTCCTTTGTGATTGCCGGCAACGTGGCGACGCCGGAAGCCATCATTGACTTAGAGAACTGGGGCGCCGACGCCACCAAGGTCGGCATCGGCCCTGGCAAGGTCTGCATCACGAAAACAAAAACGGGCTTTGGCACGGGCGGCTGGCAGCTGTCGGCGCTGAAGTGGTGCGCCCGCGTGGCGACCAAACCGATCATTGCCGACGGCGGCATCCGCGAGCACGGCGACATTGCCAAGTCGATCCGCTTTGGCGCGACGATGGTGATGATCGGCTCGATGCTGGCCGGCCACGAAGAAAGCCCTGGCCTGACCGTCGTTGAAGACGGCAAGCGCTTCAAAGAGTACTACGGCAGCGCGTCCGACTTCAACAAGGGCGAGTACAAGCACGTTGAAGGCAAGCGCATCTTGGAGCCCATCAAGGGCGCACTGGCCGACACGCTGATCGAGATGGAACAAGACGTGCAAAGCGCCATCAGCTACTCAGGCGGCACCAAGCTGATGGACATCCGCAAAGTCAATTACGTGACGCTGGGCGGCGACAACGCGGGTGAGCATTTGCTGATGTGAGGCTTTAACGGGGCGGGTAAACCCGCTTGATGCCCTTGGATCCTATTTGTATTCTGTATACAGAGTAAAAATATGGCATCCCAACTGATCAAAATTGAATCCACGCCCGACTTGGTTGACCAGGTCTACCGCAGCTTGCTGGACGCTATCAGTAGCGGCAGCTTGGCGCCGGGCAGCCGAATCACGCAAGAAGAAGTCGCTGAGCAATTGGCGGTGTCCAGACAGCCTGTGTTGCTGGCGCTGCGCTTGCTAAAAAAAGACGGCTTCGTGCTGGACGCACCGGGACGCGGCCTGCTGGTGGCGCCGCTGGACGGCGTTTGGCTGGGTCAGGTTTACCAAATTCGCTGCGCGCTCGACGCCTTGGCCGCCAGACTCGCCGCCCAGGCCCACGCAGTGATGGACGCTGAGCTGATTCGCCAGGGTCGGCTGGCCACCCGCAGCCAAGACGTCCAGGCCATGATGGCCGCTGACGCTGCATTTCACAACGCCATTTATGCAGCCTCTGGTAATCCGCTGATTGCCCAAAGCGCCCAGCTGCACTGGCAACACATTCGCCGCGCCATGGGCGCCGTCTTGCAAGTCGCCAACATGCGCGAATCCATTTGGGACGAACACGCCGCCATCGCCCAAGCCATTGAAGCAGGCGATGCAGAACAGGCCGAATCGCTGAGTCGCCAGCACGGCGAAGACGCCAGCCGCAACTTGGCGCGACTGCTGGCCCAGTCACCCGTAGTTTCGGCCACCCAGACCCTTTCACCTAGCCCCTAAAAGAAAAACCCAAGGAGACAAAAATGAAACTAAGCCCTGCACAATTAGAGCAATTTGACCGCGACGGTTACCTGTTTTTCCCCGGCCTGTTCACGCCGGAAGAAACCCAGAACCTGAACGACGCCGTGCCCGAGCTGTACAGCCGGCGCGAAGACTACAACATCCGTGAAAAAGGCAAAGAGGCGGTGCGCACCAACTTCGCTGCGCACATGTACAGCGAGCCTTTTGCCAAACTCGGGCGGCATCCGCGGATGATCGAGCCGGTGCAAGAGCTGCTGGGTGAAGAGCTCTACATGCACCAGTTCAAGATCAACGGCAAGATGGCTTTTGAGGGCGATGTCTGGCAATGGCACCAAGACTACGGCACTTGGCTGAACGACGACCAGATGCCAACCGAACGCGCCATGAACGTGGCGATTTTTCTGGACGATGTGACCGAGCACAACGGCCCGCTGATGTTCATTCCGGGCAGCCACAAAAAAGGCGTGGTCGATGCCAAGCATGACTTGACCACCACCAGCTACCCGCTGTGGACGGTCGACAACGACTTGATCCGCCAACTGGTGCAGCGCGCCGGCGGTAAAGAAGGCGGCATCGTCAGCCCCAAAGGGCCGGCCGGCTCGATGATTTTGTTTCACTCCTGCTTGGTGCATGCCTCGGGCAGCAACCTGTCACCGCACAATCGCGTCAGCGTTTACCTCAGCCTGTGCGCGGTCAGCAACCACATTCGCCGCCACAAGCGCCCCGAATACATTGCGCACCGCGACTTCACGCCGATCAGCTGCCTGCCTGACGACTGCTTGGTCAACAGCTACCCGGTCGACCTGCCGTGGAAAGACGGCGTCCCAGCCAGCGCCTTGAAGACGTCGATGGACAGCATCGAAGCCGTACGCAAAGCCGCCTAAACCCCATCACACATTCTTTGACCCATGAACCTTTACACCAAACTCCAACAGCGCGCAGCAGACAACAAACCGATCCGCATCGGCTTGATCGGTGCCGGCAAATTCGGCTCCATGTACTTGGCGCAAATTCCCAGAACGCCCGGCGTGCATCTGGTCGCCATTGCCGACCTGTCACCTGACGCGGCCCGTGTCAACCTCGCAAGGGTCGGGTGGAAACCAGAGATGACACAAGCCAAAACGGCGCAAGAAGCCATCAAAACCGGCGCGACCTGGATCACCGAAGACTGGCAGGCGGTGGTTTCCCATCCACTGATCGACATCATTGTGGAATGCACCGGCAACCCGATTGCCGCTGTCGAGCATTGCCTGAAGGCTTTTGCGCATGGCAAGCATGTGGTCAACGTGACGGTCGAAGCCGATGCTTTTTGCGGCCCGCTGTTAGCGCGCAAGGCGGCTGAAGCCGGTGTCGTTTATTCACTCGCTTTTGGCGACCAGCCCGCCTTGATCTGTGACTTGGTCGATTGGGCCAGGACCTGCGGCTTTCCGGTCGTGGCCGCTGGCCGCGGTCACAAGTGGCTGCCACATTTTTCAGAATCGACACCCGAGACCGTTTGGGCCAACTACGGTTTGACACCCGAACAAGCCCTGCGCGGCGGCCTGAACCCGAAAATGTTCAACAGCTTTCTGGATGGCTCCAAGCCCTCGATTGAGTCCACCGCCGTGGCCAATGCGACCGGTTTGAGCGTGCCAAGCAACGGCTTGTTGTACCCACCCGCCAGCGTTGAGGACATTCCCTTCGTCACCAGGCCGATCAGCGAAGGCGGCGTGCTGGAGCGCAAGGGCATGGTCGAAGTGATTTCTTCGCTCGAGGCCAATGGCCGCAAAATCCCCTACGACATTCGCATGGGCGTCTGGGTCACAGTCGAGGCCGAGACCGACTACATCAAGAATTGCTTTGAAGAATACAACGCGCACACCGACCCGAGCGGGCGTTATTTCACGCTCTACAAACGCTGGCATTTGATCGGCCTCGAAGTCGGCGTGTCGGTCGCCAGCGTGGCGCTACGCGGCGAGCCAACCGGTGTCGCCACCTGCTGGAACGCCGACGTGGTGGCAACCGCCAAGCGCGATCTCAAGCCGGGCGACATGCTCGACGGCGAAGGCGGCTACACAGTCTGGGGCAAGTTGTTGCCAGCCGACACCTCGGTCAAAATGGGCGGCCTGCCGCTGGGTCTGGCGCACAACGTCAAGGTCGTGCGAGCCGTCAAAAAAGGCCAGAGCCTGAGCTGGGCCGACGTGGCGATGGACACCTCGACGTCGGCCTACAAGGTGCGCAACGAGATGGAAAGCATGTTCGCCCCAGCGGTCAAAAAAGCCGCCTGATTTTTTAGGCGGTCTTTTTGAGCAACTGCAAAGCCAGCGCGTGCAATCGATGCGTGGGCTCTGCTAGCGCTTCAACAATGCTGAAATGGTTCAGGCCGGGCAGGTCTTCACGCACCGGCACGACTTTTTTACCCCAAGCTTTTTGGATCAACGCGTTATGGCGCAAAAATTCCGAACTTTCTTCCGCACCGGCCACGCTGTAAAGCTGGCCGTAGCGCGGTGGCGGGAACCACGCCGGGCTGGCCTGCAACACCTGAGCAGGCGTCAAGCGCAGATCGTCTTTCACGAAAGGCGTGTGCATGATCGACTCCAACTCAAACAGCCCTGAAATCGACAAAGCATTTTTCACCAGATCGGCCGGCAAGTCGGCTGCCCACCGTGTCCACTGGCAGGCCAACAACATGGCCGCCAAGTGACCGCCGGCGGAGTGGCCAACAACAGTGATGCGGTTCGGGTTACCGCCAAACTCAGCCACATGCCGATAGGTCCAGGCCAGCGCCTTGACCATCTGTAAGGTGATCTCGGGGATGGTCACAGCCGGGCACAGATCGTAATTCGGCAGCACTACGCAAGCACCAACTGAGCTTAAGGAGGGCGCTAAAAAAGAATGGTCGGCCTTGTCGAGCGAGCGCCAATAACCGCCGTGGATAAACACCAGCACCGGTGCGCCGCCACGCTTTGACGATTGACCACGGGCGGCAGGAAACACGTCGAGCTTTTCACCCGCGCTGCCGCCATAAGGCAAGTCAATGTCACAGTCGAAATTTTGTCGAGCCAGGCGCGAGCTTTCAGCCCAGCGGGCGAAATAACGCGCATGGTCGGGCACCAGCGCACGGTTGTTGTACATGCGGTCTAGCCAGACCGGGTCGAATTGAGAACTGGGAGTCGACATGCTTTGTTTCCTTGGCGTTACCAGACGATATCTTGGCACAAGCGTTCAAGCCCATTTTTTTTCCGTTTTTTGCACAAGTGTTTTCCCTTAGACGAAGCTCAAAAACACGCTCACAAGGCCTCCTTTGGTAATAATAAGATGATCAACAACAAGGCGCACAACAACGCCACACTAGGAACATAAATGAGTGAAGTGACATGGACCGGCGGCGTAGAACACTGGATTCAAAAGGGCGATATTCGGCTCTTCATGTGGGAGAAAAAAGCCTCACCCAAAGTGCCGCATGCCGGCACTATCTTTTTCGTGCACGGCTCGTCGATGGCATCCCAGCCAACCTTTGACTTGTATGTACCGGGCCGCCCCTACTCATCGGCCATGGACTGGTTCTCAGACCACGGCTTTGACACTTGGACCATGGACAACGAAGGCTACGGTCGCTCGGACAAACACCGCGACATCAATTTCGACATCAGCAATGGCGCTGATGACTTGGACGTCGGCAGCCAGTACATTTTGGACAAAACCGGCGCGACCTCTTTGCTGATGTACGGCATTTCATCTGGCGCCTTGAAGGCGGCACTCTTCACGGAACGGCATCCAGAACGTGTCGCCAAGCTGGCGTTAGACGCCTTTGTCTGGACTGGCGAAGGCAGCCACACACTCGACCAGCGCAAGAAAAAACTACCTGAATTTTTAGCACAAAACCGTAGGCCTATCGATCGGGATTTTGTCCATAGTATTTTCAAACGTGACCATCCGGACACCACCGACCCGGTGACCGTCAACGCTTTTGCTGACGCTATTTTGACGCTGGATGACTCCATGCCCACAGGCACTTATGTCGACATGTGCTCCAAGCTGCCGCTGCTAGACCCCACCAAAATAACAGTGCCATCGATCATCTTGCGCGGTGAGTACGACGGCATTGCCGGCATGGATGACCTGATTGATTTCTACAAACTGCTGCCCAACATGAACAAGCAGTTCAGCGTCATGCGCGGCATCTCGCACGCCAGTTTTCAGCAGAAAAACTACATGATGGTCTATCACATCCTGAACAGTTTTTACACCATGCCAGAGCCAGCTTACAAGGGATAAAACTTTGAAAATTCTTGCTAAATCCATACTCGTTGCAGCCATTTGCGCAACAACTGCCTTCAGCAGCGTCCACGCACAGACCTATCCGAACAAACCAGTCAGGTTGGTGGTGCCATTTGCACCGGGCGGCTTCACCGACGTGGTGGCCCGCATCATCGGTCAACGTCTGTCAATGTCCTTGGGACAACAGTTCGTGATCGAAAACAAGGCCGGTGCCGGCTCCATCATCGGCACGGATTTTGTCGCCAAGTCAGCCCCCGACGGCTACACCTTGGTGATGGTTTCGACCACCCACGTGATCAGCCCATGGATTTATAAAAACATTCCGTATGACCCGCTGAAAAGCTTCACGGCGGTCAGCAAGCTGGTGGATTCGCCCTACGTGTTGCTGGTCAACCCCAAAGTTGCGGCAACCAATGTCAAGGAGTTCATCGCGCTGGCCAAGGCTGCACCCGACACCATTCACTACGCGTCTTCCGGCAACGGCAGTTCACAGCATTTGATGGGCGGCTTGTTCGCCGCCATGACCGGCGCACCGCTCAAACACGTTCCGTACAAGGGCAGCGCTGGCGCAGCCAACGACTTGGTTGCAGGCGTTGTCGAGAGCAGTTTTGCGGGCGTGCCGAATGCACTGTCACAGGTGCCACAGGGGCGACTCCGCGCACTGGCAGTGACCACGGCCAAGCGCATCCCGCAACTGCCCGATGTACCAACACTGCAAGAAGCTGGTGTGCCGGGCTACGAAGCCTCGGTCTGGCTGGCCCTGCTGGCACCCGCGGGTACACCGCGCGATATTGTCAACAAGCTCAATGCGGAAGTCGGCAAGGCGATGAGCCATCCGGAGACCCGTGATGCGCTTTACAAAGCCGGTGTTGAGGTGTCGCACTCCACAGCAGAAGCCATGAACGATTACATGGCCCAAGAAATGGTCCGTTGGGGCAAAGTCGTCAAAGACACGGGCACCAAGCTGGAGTGATCACTGCACAGTGATGACCCATAAAAAAGGCCGCTGCGAACCTTTCGGTTGGCAGCGGCCTTTGGCATTGTCAGACCTGCCGGGCGGTTAACCCGGGGTCAAACTCAGTCGCGTGCTGGCTTGGAAAATTTACCGGCCTTCTTGGCGGCATCGCGTGGCACGAAGACCTTGCCTGCTGGCTTGGCGAAGCCACCGGGCTTGCGGGCCGCAAAGTCAGGGCGTGGTGCAAAACCTTCATTGCGCGCACCGAAGTTGCGGTCTTCGCGGGGAGCAAAGCTGCGTTCTTCACGGGGAGCGAAGTTACCGCCATTGCCACCTTGGCCGCCACCAAAATTACCACCGTTGCCGCCGCCGAAGTTGCCACCATGGCCACCTTGACCGCCGCCGCCGAAATTACGGTCATCAGGACGGCGTGGTGCGCGGTCTGCGAAGTTGCGATCACCAAAGCCATTGCCTTGTTGAGCCTGGAACGGAGCGCGGTCATTGCCACGATCACCACCACGGTCGTTGCGATTGCCGCCGAAGCCGCCACCACCACCGAAGCCGCCACCGGCAGGCTTGCGACCTGCATAGCCACCACCACCACCACCGCCGCCGAAGCTGCGACCGCCACGGTCTGGACCGTTGCTGAAGTTGCCACGTGGACGCTCAGCGGCCGGGGCACGCTGTTGCGGCTCAAGACCGACAACGATGCTTGGCTTGAACGTTTGGTGTGTGAACTGCTCGATTTCACCGATCTTGCGACGATCGCGGAATTCGGCAATCGTGATCGCCTGACCACTGCGACCAGCACGGCCAGTACGGCCAATGCGGTGGGTGTAGTCTTCGGCTTTCATTGGCAGGCCGTAGTTGATCACGTGGGTGATGGTTGGGACGTCCAAACCGCGAGCAGCGACGTCGGTAGCGACCAGAATTTGAACGCGACCATCACGGAAAGCCATCAGACGGCGATTGCGCAAACCTTGGCTCAAAGCGCCATGCAGTGCCACGGCGCTGAAGCCTTCTTGCACCAGATCATTGGCCAGACCGTCGCACTCAACCTGCGTGCAGGCAAACACCACGGCTTGGTTGATGGTCGTGTCACGCAACCAGTGGTCGAGCAACTTGCGCTTGTGCGTCATGTTGTCAGCCCACAGCAAAGACTGCGTGATGGAGGTGTGTTTGTCTTGCGGTGAATCGATCTCGAGACGCTGTGGCTCGCGCATGACGCGGGTGGCCAATTGCATGATGCGCGGCGCAAATGTAGCGCTGAACATCATGGTCTGACGGCGCTGCAGCGTGAGCTGGTTGACTTCGGTCAGGTCATCGGCAAAGCCGAGGTCCAACATGCGGTCGGCTTCGTCAACCACCAAAAACTGAACTTGGTCCAGCTTGATCTGCATGCTGCGCTGCAAATCGAGCAAACGGCCAGGGGTGGCGACCACCAGGTTGGCGTTTTGCAATTTGGCGATTTGCAATTGGTAAGGAATGCCACCGACGACGTTGGCAACGCGCAGACCACGGCAATGACGCACCAGGTCAATCGCGTCAGCACAGACTTGCTGGGCCAGTTCGCGGGTTGGGCACAAGATCAGGGCACCCGGGGTGGCGGCCTTGAAGTTGCGTGTGTTCGTCGGGTCTTTGCGCTTTGGTTTCTTCAGCGGTGCTTCGCCTTTGGCGATGGCTTCGGCGCTCAGGCGTTCGAATTCAGCGCGTTCTTGCAATTCAGCATCTTCCTGCTGCTTGAGCAGGGTGTGCAACACCGGCAGCAAAAATGCTGCGGTCTTGCCGCTACCGGTCTGGCTGGAGACCAGCAGGTCGGTGAACTTAGCTTTGCCATCAGTCTTGCCCGCTTCGAGGGCTTGCATGGCTTTCGGGATGGTGGCCATCTGCACGGGGGTCGGCTGGGTGAAACCCATGTCGGCCACAGCTTGCAGAAGTTCTTGGGCCAGGCCCAATTTCACAAAACCGTTGGGTTTAGCGACGATGGCTTCCAAAGAAGTTACCTCGCCGGCAGGAGCGTCGGAAAAATCCGGCACCAAGTTGATTTCAACATCCGAAGAGATGTCAGAATTTTCGGGCGAAAAGTCGCCGCGAGCCTCAAAAGAGTCAGTCATGTTTTTTCTCACTAATCACCTGCTCGCATTGCTTTTGGC
>JABMMH010000340.1 GCA_013205645.1 Polaromonas sp.
CCACCACCGCCACCGCCACCGCCAAAGCCGCCACTGCGAGGAGGACGCGCCTCCATCGGACGGGCCTCGTTCACGACGACACTTCGGCCGCCCAAAGGCTGACCGTTCATGCCATTGATGGCCTCCTGGGCTTCAGCATCGCTGCCCATTTCGACAAAACCAAAGCCCTTAGAGCGACCCGTGTCGCGTTCAATCATGACTTTAGCGCTGGTGACAGAGCCGAACTGGCCGAAAGATTGCTGCAGATCTTCGTCACGCACTGAGTAAGGCAGGTTGCCTACGTATAGTTTGTTGCCCATTGAGGGACTCCTCTAAAACACAATAAAAAAGCGATGGGGTCCCGAAAGCACAACAAATCATCTAACGTACCGCTGTAGCGCGCGAAACTGACCGATCACCTAGCTAGTGCGGATGAATTCATCCACACTGGCGAATTATGCGCGAGTTTTTAAAAAGGCAAGAAAAATTTCAAACGTGTGACAAATAAGTCACACGTGCTGGTGCTGGCAGGTGCGCAGCAAGCCGTTTCACCAGTTCACTTCCCGCTCAGGCGTTGCACCGATGCGGTGAATCGACAAGTCTGCGCCTTCAAACTCTTCTTCTTGACTCAGGCGCAACCCCGTGACGGCCTTGATCAAGCCATACACCGCAAAGCCGCCAATCAGCGCCCATGTCACGCCCATGGCTGTGCCAATGAGTTGCGCGCCAAAGCTGACGCCGCCCAAGCCGCCGAACTCTTTCAGGCCAAAGATGCCGGCGGCCACACCGCCCCAAGCACCGCAGAGACCATGCAGCGGCCAGACACCCAGCACATCATCGATCTTCCACTTGTTTTGCGTCAGCATAAACATGAAGACAAACACGCTGCCAGAGACGGCACCAACCACCAGCGCGCCTAGCGGATGCATCAAGTCTGAACCCGCACAAACGGCCACAAGACCAGCGAGCGGGCCGTTGTGAACAAAGCCCGGATCGTTCTTGCCGAGTACCAGCGCTGCCAGCGTGCCGCCGACCATGGCCATCAAAGAGTTGACCGCAACCAGGCCTGAGATTTTGTCGATGGTTTGTGCGCTCATGACGTTGAAGCCAAACCAGCCGACGGTCAAAATCCAAGCCCCCAGCGCTAAAAACGGGATGTTTGAAGGCGGATGGGCAGAGACTGCGCCGTCCTTGCGATAGCGGTTGCTACGCGCGCCTAATAAGATAACCGCTGGCAAGGCCAGCCAGCCGCCCATGGCATGCACCACGACCGAGCCGGCGAAATCATGGAACTCTTCACCAGTCAGCGCCTTGATCCACGCTTGCACGCCGAAATGGTGGTTCCAGACAATGCCTTCAAAAAATGGGTAAATCAGCCCGACGATCACGGCCGTGGCCACAAGCTGCGGGTAAAAGCGCGCCCGTTCCGCAATGCCGCCTGAAATAATGGCCGGAATAGCGGCTGCAAAGGTCAGTAAAAAGAAGAACCGGACCAACTCGTAGCCATTCTTGGCTGCCAGCTGTTCAGCCCCGACAAAAAAGTGCGTGCCGTATGCCACGCTGTAGCCGACGGCGAAGTAAACAACGGTCGAAATCGAGAAGTCCACCAAAATCTTCACCAAGGCGTTGACTTGGTTCTTTTTGCGTACCGTTCCGAGTTCGAGAAACGCAAAGCCGGCATGCATGGCAAGCACCATGATGCCGCCCAGCAGGATGAACAGTGCATCAGTGCCCTGTTTTAGTGCTTCCATGGGGTGATTTCTTTCTAAATTGTTGTGTGTTGGTGCGTTATTGGGTCATTTTTCAGAAACGCACCAAAGTCAAGCAAGAAATGGGCCGCAATTGGTGCGGCGCTTGGGTTCCGTCGTGCAGGCTTGACGTCGGGCTGTTCGCTCAGCGGTGGCTACAATGCCATTTGTTATTGGGGAGTAGCCGCCTTCCGATTTGCTGCACAGCAAAGGGCGAGAAGGGTTTGCGTCAACAGACTTGTTAGGCCTTGTAGAAAGGTCGACATGGCGCAAACGGTTGAAAACGACTTGGCGAGACCTTTGACTGCACAGCCTTCAAGCTTCACCTGCTTTTGGCCGGAGATGCTGTGCGGTCATTGGTTTCACTCCGGCCGGAGTATTCAACGTGGACGCATTTCTCGTATCAACCGGCCTCGTCGCCCTGGCCGAAATGGGCGACAAAACCCAGCTGCTCGCGCTCTTGCTGGCCGCCCGCTTCAAAAAACCATGGCCCATCGTTTGGGGCATTTTGGTGGCCACGCTGGCCAATCACGCCATGGCTGGCGCGCTGGGTGCTTGGCTCACGACTTTGCTCAGTCCCGATGTCTTGCGTTGGATTCTGGGCGCTTCATTTTTGGCCATGGCCGCATGGATGTTGGTGCCCGACAAACTCGACGACGACAGTGACAGCAAGCCACCGCGCTGGGGTGTTTTTGCGACCACGGTGGTGTTCTTCTTCTTGGCCGAGATGGGCGACAAAACGCAAATTGCCACGGTCATGCTAGCGGCCCGTTTTGACGCGTATGTGGCGGTGGTGGCCGGCACCACGCTGGGCATGATGCTGGCTAACGCGCCAGTGGTATGGCTAGGCGAGCGGGTCACCCGCTTGGTGCCGCTGCGGGTAGTCCATAGCGTGTCGGCGCTTATTTTTGCTGTTTTGGGCGTGCTGGCCTTTGTGTTGCCGGCATGATGGACTGTCAGAGCGAGGGTATGTGGGCGGGGCTATATACTAGTGAAGCGCCGATTTACTCAGCTTGCGGGCGCGTTAAAAATACAGCTAAAGACGACTTCCATGAACCCGGATTCGCTTTGGCGACGCCGGGTTTTTGTTTTTTCTGCAGGTGATTATTTGACCTTAGTCGCAACACCGCTGTCCATGCACTTCAAGGACGCCCTGCCGCTGCAAAGCGGCGCATCGATACGCGCGTATGACCTGAGCTACGAAACGTATGGCGTGCTCAACGCTGACAAGTCAAATGCCGTGTTGATTTGCCACGCACTCAATGCCTCGCACCATGTGGCGGGCGTCTACCTCGACGAATCGGGCCAGGTTCAAGCCAAGTCTGCAGGCTGGTGGGACAGCATGATTGGACCTGGCAAGCCGGTGGATACCGACCGCTTCTTCGTCATCGGCGTGAACAACCTAGGCTCTTGCTTCGGCTCCACCGGGCCGATGCAGACCAACCCCGACACGCAAGCCATTTACGGCGCTGATTTCCCGGTGGTCACGGTCGAAGACTGGGTCGATGCCCAAGCCCTATTGCTAGACGCTTTAGGCATTCAGACCTTGGCGGCCGTGATGGGCGGCAGTCTGGGCGGCATGCAGGCACTGGCCTGGACACTGCGCTACCCCGACCGCGTGCGGCACGCCGTGGTGGTGGCGAGCGCGCCCAATCTGAACGCTGAAAACATCGCCTTCAACGAAGTGGCGCGTCGTGCGATCACCACCGATCCGGACTTTCACGGTGGGCATTTTTACCGCCACGGCGTGTTGCCCAAACGCGGCCTGCGCATTGCCCGCATGATTGGCCACATCACTTATCTCAGTGACGACGTGATGAATGAGAAATTCGGCAGACTGCAAGTAGCCCCCACGCTTGTCGCTGCGCCAACTCCTTTCAAGTATTCAACCCAAGACGTCGAGTTTCAGATTGAAAGCTATTTGCGCTACCAAGGCGACAAGTTCAGCGAGTACTTTGACGCCAACACTTATTTGCTCATCACCCGCGCGCTCGATTACTTTGACCCGGCCAGTGCGTATGGCGGCAACCTGAGTTTGGCTTTGGCCAAGGCCAGCGCTAAATTCTTGCTGGTCAGCTTCACCACCGACTGGCGCTTTTCACCGGCCCGCAGCCGCGAAATCGTCAAGGCGCTGCTGGACAATCAGCGCGACGTCAGCTACGCTGAAATTGATGCGCCTCACGGGCACGACGCATTCTTGTTAGAAGATACTCGTTATTTGGGCGTGGTTCGCTCCTACTTCAATAGCAAGGTGGCCGTATGACTTTGCCATCCAAAGTCTTGAAAGAAAGCTCGCCAGACTTGCTGTCGATTGCCCGCTTGGTGCCGCACGGTTCTCGGGTACTCGACCTCGGTTGCGGCACGGGTGAGTTGCTGGCGCATTTGATTCGCGAAAGTGGCTGCTCGGGTTACGGCGTCGAGATTGATGACGCCAATGTGCAGGCTTGTGTCGAGCGTGGCGTCAATGTGATTCAGCTCAACCTTGAAGAGGGTTTGGCGCTGTTTGGAGACCGCTCGTTCGATGTGGTGCTGCAGATTGACACGCTGCAACATCTGCGCAACGCAGAAGTCATGCTGCGCGAAACCGCCCGCGTGGGTCGCATGGGCATCGTGGCGTTTCCTAACTTTGGCCATTGGCCGAATCGCATGGCGGTGCTCAGGGGCCGCATGCCGGTCACCAAGGTCTTGCCTTACCAGTGGTACGACACGCCGAACATTCGGGTCGGCACATTGCAGGATTTCCGGGCTTTGGCTCTGAACAATCACCTGAAAATTCTCGACCAATTTGGCTTGCAAGACGGCGAAGAAATACGCTTTTGGCCGAATGCACGTGCCAGCAGGGCGGTCTTCAAGGTGCAACGCGCTTGACGCTATGCTGAATCTCGTCGAGCGCCTGTTCGGTACTTGGGTGCGTGATGTGTCGGCGCGGACTTTGCGCGCGGACGGCATGGCGGGTTTGTTGGGCGCGGTGCTGGTGTTGCCGCAAGGCATTGCTTTTGCGACCTTGGCTGGGTTGCCGCCCGAGTACGGTCTGTACACGGCTATCGTGCCCTGCATCATCGCGGCTTTGTTTGGCTCCAGCTGGCATGTCATGTCAGGGCCGACGAATGCCAATTCGCTGGCACTCTTCGCCATGTTGTCGCCGCTGACCATGGCCTTCAGTCCGGCTTACATCCAGATGGCGTTGGTCGTCACGGTGATGGTCGGCGTCATGCAGTGGTTGATCGGCACGCTGCGTCTGGGCACGCTGGCCAACTTCATTTCCCCGGCGGCCTTGTTTGGTTTTACGTCAGGTGCGGCGGTGCTGATTGCTGTTTATGCCTTGCCAGATTTGCTGGGCATTGGTGCCGCTGGTGAGCACGGTGCAGGCGCGTTGCTAAGGCATGTTGCCGGGCAGTGGACATGGGTGCAGCCTGCGGCACTGGCGGTTGCCGCGGTGACGGTGCTGGTGGCGCTGTCGATGCGGCGTTGGCGACCGCACTGGCCTTACATGCTGGCGGGGCTGGTGTCGGCCACACTTTTTGCGTGGGTGGCGGAAGGTCAAACAGCGGGCGCTTCTTTCTCGAGCTTGCGCATGGTCGGCGCGATTGAGGTGCCGTGGCCGCATTTTTCAGTACCGCAGATCAGCTTGTCATCGGTATCTGAGCTGCTCGGTTTGGCCTTTGCGCTGACCATCGTCGCGTTGGGTCAGTCGATCTCGATTGCCAAGGCTGTGGCCGCCCGCTCAGGTCAGCGCATTGACGCCAACCGCGAATTTCGGGGCCAAGGCCTGTCGAATATGGTTGGCGGCTTTTTCTCGTCCTATGTGTCCTGCGGCTCTATGAACCGCTCCATGCCTAATTTACAGGCTGGTGCGCGCACGCCTTTGGCGTCGGTGTTTTCGGCCTTGCTGCTGCTGGCCTTGGTGGCGGTGAGCGCGCCGCTGCTGGCGAAAATTCCCATGGCGGCGCTGGCGGCGCTGTTGTTGGTGGTGGCGATGACATTGCTTGATCTGCCGCGCTGGCGTCAGCTGCTAACGCTGAGCCGCACCGAATTTGGCGTGGCCTTGGCGACCATGGTGGCGACCGTGACGATTCGCCTTGAGATCGCGATTTTGCTGGGGACTCTGCTCTCACTCATGTCATTTTTGTACCGCACATCGCGGCCTGCCATGCGGACCATGGGCTTTGACAACACCAGTACTGACAGGCAGTTCGTCGTGTTGGGTGACGCGGTCAAGACAACCCCCTTAGCAGCGACAGATGCGCACGCCCTGCCCGAGTGCCCACAACTCAAACTGCTGCGCATGGAGGGCGAGGTTTACTTTGGCGCGACCCAGTATGTCGCCGACACGTTGCACGCGCTGCGCCATATGCCGCATCCGCAAAAGCATTTGCTGGTGATGGGCAAAAGCATGAACTTCATCGACTTGGCCGGTGCTGAGCTGTGGGAGTTAGAACTCAACGCACGCCGCGCCATGGGCGGTGACTTGTACTTTCACCGACCGCGACCAGAGGTCATCAGCACGTGGAAAACCACTGGCTTCACCCGCTTGCTGGGCCCTGAGCATCAGTTTCCCGACAAGCGCACGGCCATTGCCACGATCTTTCACAAACTCGACCCTGAGATTTGCAAGCATTGCACCGCGCGCGTCTTTTGGGAGTGCAAGACCGTGCCGGGGCCTTGAGTGTCTGCAGGGCATTCGCAGGCGACACCGCGACAAGTGGTCCGGGCGCGCACAATATTCAAGATCGTTGACTTGAATTTGCTAAACACCTATGAAAAGTTTCTTCCATTGGGCCTTGATCGCTACGCTGGGCAGTTTACTGCTGGCGTGCACCGGCGCGCCTTTGCTGGCGGGCATGGCGCCGCGCAGTGTCAACGTGCCTGAAGAGCGGTTACAGCAGGCGCTTGCCGAACGTTTTCCCATCAAGCAGCGCTTGGCAGATGTGCTGGAGCTGGAGGTGCTGCCGCCACGTTTGAGCTTGCTGCCCGCTAGCAATCGGCTTGCCACCGACATTGATTTGAATGTAGCCGACCGCCTGATGGGCGGCCGCTACAGTGGCAATATCGCCTTTGATTTCGGTCTGCGCTTTGAGCCGAGTGACAACACCATTCGCATGACGGGCGCGCGCGTCAACCGCGTCAGCATGGCGGGTGTGCCAGAGCCTTACCAAACGGCCATCACGCGGAATGCACCG
>JABMMH010000341.1 GCA_013205645.1 Polaromonas sp.
CGTTGTCGCGCAGCACCTTGTTCAAATGTGTGGCGACGGCCGTGCTGGCGTCGACCACGGTGTAGCCAAGCGTGCGCGCATGGTCGCGTTGTGAGGGGTCAATCCAGACGGCGTCCAAGCCGAAAGCCGGTTCTTTGCAAGCAACACCTTCCAGCGCGCCATAAACTTGACCCGGGTTGATGGCCATTTCACGTCCGACGCGGATTTCGCCTTTGCCTCTGATCACACCCTTGAGCACGATGTGATAGGTGTCGGGGTCAATGTTCAGGGCGTCACGGATACGCACCGGCTGAATCAAAAAGCCGAGTTCGACGGAGAGTTTTTTGCGTACACCCTTGACGCGTGCCATCAGCTGACCGCCGACCTCCGGGTTGACCAGCGGGATCAAACCGTAGCCAATCTCTAAGCCAATCAGGTCAACCTGGTCAACGTCATCCCAATCGAGCTCTTTGGGTTCTTCAATGCCACTCTCGGCCGCCGCCCGGGCGATGCCTGCGGGGCTACTGGCTTCCGGCATGCTGTTGCGGCGCAAGACCATGAAGCCAATACCGGCGCAAGCGCTGGCCAGTAATAAGAAGACGAAATGCGGCATGCCGGGCACGAGTCCCAGAATGGCCAAAATACTGGCGGAGATGAAGAGGGCGGAAGGATTCGACAACTGCGTTGTGGCCTGCTCGGTCATCGACTCTGAAGTGGTCACTCGGGTCACGATGATGGCGGTTGCCAGCGACAGGAACAGCGACGGAATTTGCGCCACCAGACCATCACCGATGGTCAGCAGCGTGTAGATGCGGCCGGCTTCAGACAGCGACAAGTCATGTTGCAAGACGCCAATCGCCAAGCCGCCGACCAAATTGATGATCAAAATCAGCAGACCCGCCACAGCGTCACCGCTGACGAACTTCGAGGCGCCGTCCATGGAGCCGAAAAAGTCTGATTCTTGGGACAGTTCTTCACGCCGTTTTTTGGCCGTTTCTTGATCGATCACGCCAGCGTTGAGGTCAGCGTCAATCGACATTTGCTTGCCTGGCATAGCGTCCAGCGTGAAGCGGGCGTTGACCTCTGAGACGCGTCCAGCACCCTTGGTCACCACAATGAAGTTGATGATCATGAGGATGGTGAAAATAATGAACCCCACCACGTAGTTGCCGCCAATGACGACATGGCCGAAAGCCGCCACCACTTTACCGGCAGCTTCTTCGCCTTCGTGGCCGTTGACCAACACAACCCGGGTCGAGGCGACGTTCAGGCCGAGTCGCAACATCGTTGCAAACAACAAGACCGACGGAAAAGATGAAAACTCCAGCGGCTTGCGCGTGCCGATGGCGATCATGATGATCAACAGGCTGGTGGCAATGTTGAAGGTGAACAGAATGTCCAGCAGCCATGGCGGGAACGGCAACACCAACATGGCCGTGATCAGTAAGACGAGCGCCGGAATGCCCAACCCGTTCAGGTTGAAGCCGTTCAGGCTCTGTCGAATACTTGACAGGGTCAATGTGTTCATGGGGCAAATAGTCGGTGAAAAACGTTAAAACTGGTATCGGTGGTCTTACTCTGCAAAGTCTGTGCCATGCAAAGCCGACAGTAGGACGGCCTTTTCAGGGGAGCGGCTGAGCGGCAAGACCTGTCCGGTCACGCTTTTTGCTGTGTAGTTGGCAGACCGAAATCCGGATGACCTGACTACCCAAGTTCCTCAAGCCAAAAAATATGGACGCCAACCTGCTTTCTCCATCCTTCAACGCCTCTCTCAACGTGGCAGTCCCCGCTGCGACTGCGCCTGTGACTGCGTCAGCTGCGCTTGGTGCCGCGTTGCGTGGCGCCGACTTTGCGAATCTGCTTGGCAGCCTGTTGGCCGATCCTGGGCGGCAAGGTCTTGCCGCTGCTGGTTTGGCTGAAGCCGGCTTGCGGGCAGTGCCTTTGGGGCCGCAGATTGAATTGATCACAGCCGCAGCACCGGTGCCGGACACTGGCAGCTTGATGGCTTTTGCCAGATCCCAAGGCCTTGACGAAAGCACGCTGGCCGCCTTGTTTGGCGACATGGCGGAAGCGCCGCCTGCAGGTGTGGGCGGTTTGAACGCAGTGACCGCCGCTGTTGGACCTGGTTATTTTCTGGGAGCGCAGGCTGCGATGAGTCTTTTGCCCGCAACTCTCGGTGAAACCAAGTTACTGCCGCAGCCTGATGTAAGCGTTGGTCAGTCAGCCTTGCC
>JABMMH010000342.1 GCA_013205645.1 Polaromonas sp.
ACAGTGGTGCAACGGGCTCAGGCGCTAGGCATTGAAATGCCGATTTCCGAGGCCGTCGTCGCCTTGCTGGACGGCGAAGTCACACCCGTGCAGGCGGTGGCCTCGCTGATGGAACGTGACGCTACTGTAGAGCAAGGCTGACGTCTAGGTTTGGAGGCTCAAATCTCCAAGTTGTCGATCAGTCGCGTCATGCCGAGTTTGGCTGCGCCCAGAACCACCAAGGGTTCTGTGCCCAGCGGCCCAGCGTGCGGGTGCGGGCTGAGCAAGTCTGCCCGCTTGCGCACCGTCAGGTAATCCGGCTTCCAACCGCGCCGCGCCAGCGCTTGCATGGCTGCGGCTTCGAGTGCCGGCAGGTCGACTGCTTGAGCGTTTTTGGCGGCCTGGCCTAAAGCGGTCAAGGCCATCGAGAGTTGCACCGCCTCTGTTCGCTCGGTTGGGCTGAGGTAGGTGTTGCGGGACGACAAGGCTAATCCGTCGTCCGCACGCAGCGTCTCACCGGTCATGATCTCAATTGGCAGGGCAAATTGCTGCACCATGCGGCGGATCACCATGACCTGCTGGTAGTCCTTCTTGCCAAAGGCTGCAACGCCTTCTGGCTTGCCGGCAAAAACACAGGAAAAAAGCTTCAGAACAACAGTGCTGACACCAATGAAAAAGCCGGGCCTGAAGTGCCCTTCCAAAATATCTGCCAGCTCCGACGCTGGGTGCATCTTGTAGGTTTGCGGTTCAGGGTACAACTCTTTTTCGCGCGGTGCAAACAGCACGTTGCAACCGGCCTCTTTCAGGCGCTCAGCATCGGCGTCCAGCGTGCGTGGGTAGCTGTCGAAATCCTCATGCGGCGCAAACTGCAAACGGTTCACAAAAATGCTCGACACCGTGACGTCGCCCAAGGCCGAGGCTTGCTTGACCAGCGCAATATGACCGTCATGCAGGTTGCCCATGGTTGGCACGAAAGCCGGCCGCCGATAGGCACTCAGGTGCTGGCGCAAGTCGGCAATGGTGTGAACGATATGCATCAAAAAATCCTAGAAGCCAGAGAGATTGAAAAGAGAAAAATGACCCAGCGACTACAAGCGATTACCAGGCATGAAGGGCGTCAACCGGAAAACTGCCTTCTTTGACGGCTTTGACATAGGCCTCCATGGCCCCTCGCACGTTGCCGGCGTCGTCCATGAAGTTGCGCACAAAGCGTGGCATTTTGCCCAAGTTGATGCCCAGCATGTCGTGCAGTACCAGCACTTGGCCGGCGGTGTCTTTGCCGGCGCCAATGCCGATGGTCGCGCAGCGCGTGAGTTCGGTCGTCAGGGCGGCGGCGACAGCGGCCGGCACCATTTCGAGCACGACCATGGCCGCCCCAGCGTCTTGCAGTTCATGGGCGTGTTGCTTCAACAAGGCGGCTGATTCGCCAGTTTTGCCTTGCACTCGGTAGCCGCCCAGTGCATGCACGGTTTGCGGCGTCAGCCCGAGGTGGGCGCAGACCGGAATCCCGCGCTCGACCAAAAAACGCACGATCTCAGTGGTCCAGCCGCCACCTTCTAACTTGACCATGTGCGCCCCGGCTTGCATCAGCACGCTGGCGCTGCGAAAAGCCTGCTCACGCGACTCGTGGTAACTGCCGAAGGGCAGATCGCCAATCAACCAAGCCGTGCTTTGTGAGCGACGCAGGCCGTTGGCGACACATTCGGTGTGGTGGCGCATGGTTTCCAGTGACACACCGACGGTGCTGGTCAGACCTTGACAGACCATGCCGAGCGAATCGCCGACCAAAATGCATTCGACGCCAGCGGCGTCAGCCACGGCGGCGAAGGTCGCGTCATAGGCTGTCAACATGGTGATTTTTTCACCCTGTTGATGCATCTCGCGCAGCCGCGGCAAGCTGACAGGTTTGCGGTGTGCCGTCGCGCTAGCGGGCGGCAACGTGCCGTAAGGGGTGGCTGAAGGCGTGGCGGTGCTGTTCATCAGTGCGAGTCCTTAATTTAGCGAGAGTCTAACCAGCTTGTGGTTCGCGGTGCTGGGTGATGTGCGCGCCCTGGCCAAGGGCGGCAAGTGACTTCAGCGCACCTCAGGGGCCGCGCGGCACATGCCCAGACGTTCAAGCAGTTTCACGTCAGCGTCGGTGTCTGGGTTGCCGGTGGTCAGCAGCTTGTCGCCGTAAAAAATCGAGTTGGCGCCGGCCAGGAAACACAGAGCCTGCACACCGTCGCCCATTTGCTGGCGACCGGCCGACAGGCGCACCCGTGCTTTTGGCATGGTGATGCGCGCCACGGCGATGGTGCGAACAAATTCAAACGGGTCTAAGTCAGCCTGATTAGCCAGCGGCGTGCCTTCAACCTTGACCAGGTTGTTGATGGGCACCGACTCGGGATAAGGCGTTAGGTTGGCCAGCTCGGCGACCAGGCCGGCACGTTGGCGGCGTGTTTCGCCCATGCCGACGATACCGCCGCAGCAGACCTTGACACCCGCGCTGCGCACCCTTGCCAGCGTGTCCAGCCGGTCTTGGTAGTCGCGGGTGGTTATGATGTCGCCGTAAAAATCGGGTGCGCTATCAAGGTTGTGGTTGTAGTAGTCCAGGCCGGCGCTTTGCAGGGTTTGGGCGTGGCCGTCTTCCAGCATGCCCAAGGTCGCGCAGGTCTCTAAGCCCAACGCTTTGACGGTACGCACCAGTTCGGCTACTTTTTCAATGTCGCGGTCTTTGGGTGAGCGCCAAGCGGCACCCATGCAAAAGCGGGTCGCGCCAGCGGCTTGCGCAGCTTTGGCTGCCAGCAAGACTTCGGCGGGCTCCATCAGCTTGCTGGCTTCTACGCCGGTGTCGTAGCGGGCGGCCTGTGGGCAGTAGCCGCAGTCTTCGGCACAGCCGCCGGTTTTCACCGACAGCAGCGTGGCAAATTCAATGTGCGCTGGGTTGAAGTTGTCGCGATGCACTGTTTGGGCTTGGTGCATCAGTTCCGGAAACGGCAGGTTCAGCAGCGCTTCAATGGCGTCAACACTCCAACGTTCTGGCGGGCGTGGGGCAACGACACGCGGTGGGTGAAAAGCGAGGGGTTGGGTCAAAACAGCGGACATGACTAGGGGGGCTCCAGAATGATTGTGCGGTTGGGGCTCGCCAACCTGAGTCGGCGATTTTACCCAGCCTTGAGACCGTCGGACAGCTCACGCAGATGCGGACTTGGCCAGCGCCGTCAGCGCTTGCACCAAGCGGTCCACATCGGCTTCGGTGTGCGCCGCCGACAAGGCGATGCGCAAGCGCGCCGTGCCTTCGGCCACGGTCGGCGGACGGATTGCCGGCACCCACAAACCGCGTTCGCGCAGGCCTTGCATGACGGCCAGCGCAGCGTCGTTGGGGCCGATCAGCAGTGGTTGAATAGCGGTCGATGAGACACCGAGTTGCCACGCACTGCCTTGCAAACCTTGCGCCAGACCCGTCTGCAGACGCGCAATCAGGCGCTGCAGCTGCTCGCGCCGCCACTCGTCTTGCTCAATCAATTGCAAACTGGTTTGCAAGGCGCTGGCCAACATCGCGGGCGCGGCGGTGGCAAAAATATAGCTGCGGGTTTTTTGCAGCAACCATTCCACCAGCGCTTCGCTGCCGGCGACAAAGGCCCCGGCCACGCCAGCGGCTTTGCCGAGTGTGGCCATGTAAAGAATACGCGGCGAAGCCTGTTCACCGGCCAAGCCGAAGTGGGCTAAACAGCCGCGCCCTTGCGGGCCGAGCACGCCAAAGCCGTGCGCGTCGTCGAGCAGCAGCAAGGCGTCGTGGCGTTCGCACAGCGCCAACAGCGCCGGCACATCGGCCACATCGCCGTCCATGCTGAACACGGCGTCGCTGATGACCAGTTTGCGCGCAGCCGGGCTGCTGGCGAGTTGCTCTGCCAGCGCCGCCATGTCGGCGTGCCCATAACGG
>JABMMH010000343.1 GCA_013205645.1 Polaromonas sp.
GGGCGCATCACAAGATGGCCAATCTGCCGCAGAGCTTTCAGATTCTGGACACCCAAGACCAGCTCTCGGCCATCAAGCGCTTGTGCAAACAATTCAACATCGATGACGAGCGCTTTCCGCCCAAGCAGCTGGCGTGGTTCATTGCAGCCTGCAAGGAAGACGGCCAGCGTGCCAAAGACGTGCCGGTGCGCGACGAAGAAAGCCGCAAAAAGGCCGAGATTTACGCCCTGTATGAAGAACAATGCCAGCGCGAGGGCGTGGTCGACTTTGGCGAGCTGATGCTGCGCAGTTACGAGTTGCTGCGTGACAACCCGGCGGTGCGGGAGCATTACCAGCGGCGTTTTCGCCATATCCTGATAGACGAGTTTCAGGACACCAACAAGCTGCAATACGCTTGGATCAAAATGCTGGCCGGGCAGGGCGACGACGCACCCGCAGGCGTAAACGCGATGCCCGGCGGTTCGGTGGTGGCGGTGGGCGACGACGACCAAAGCATTTACGCTTTTAGGGGCGCGCGCGTTGGCAACATGGCGGACTTCGTGCGGGAGTTCCATGTCCAGCATCAAATCAAGCTGGAGCGCAATTACCGCAGCTTCGGCAATATTTTGGATTCGGCGAACCACCTGATCAGCCACAACAGCAAACGTTTGGGTAAAAATCTGCGCACCGAAGCTGGCCCCGGCGAGCCGGTGCGCGTGTACGAAGCGACCAGCGACTTCGCCGAAGCGCAGTGGTTTGTCGACGAGGTCAAACAGCTGGTGCGTGACGGCACCTTGCGCAAAGAAATTGCGCTCTTGTACCGCAGCAACGCCCAAAGTCGGGTGATGGAAACCGCGCTGTTCAACGCCGGTATGCCTTACCGCGTCTACGGCGGTTTGCGCTTCTTTGAACGGGCCGAGATCAAGCACGCGCTGGCCTACTTGCGCTTGCTGGAGAACCCGAACGACGACACCAGCTTTTTGCGCATCGTTAATTTCCCGCCGCGCGGCATTGGCGCGCGCAGCATCGAGCAACTGCAAGACATCGCCCGTGCGTCGGGTTGCTCCATGAGCGACGCGGTGAGTGCCGTGACCGGCAAGGCCGGTGCCAACCTAGGCGCTTTTGTCGCCAAGATCGATGTGTTGCGAGAGCAAACCAGCGGCTGCACGCTGCGCGAAATCATCGAGTTGGTGCTGAAGCACAGCGGACTCCAAGAGCATTACCGGCTCGAAAAAGAAGGCCAAGACCGGCTGGAGAATTTGGGCGAACTGATCAACGCCGCCGAGTCCTTTGTGAGCATGGAAGGCTTCGGCCGCGACGCTGTGGCTTTGCCGATTGACGAGCATGGCTACCCGATCGGCCAGTCGCCCGCCAGCCAAGGCTTGAACGTGAATGCCGCGCTGCTTGACGAGCCTTTGGAGTTTTCAGCGCCCGATGCAGAAACCGGTGAAACCCTGTCGCCGTTGGTGGCGTTTTTGACCCACGCCGCGCTGGAGTCGGGCGACAACCAGGCGCAAGCTGGCCAAGACGCCGTGCAGCTGATGACGGTGCACGCCTCCAAGGGGCTGGAGTTCGACTGCGTCTTCATCACCGGCATTGAAGAGGGTTTGTTCCCGCACGAAAACGCCATGAGCGACCGTGACGGCGTGGAAGAAGAACGACGCCTGATGTACGTCGCCATCACGCGGGCGCGTCAACGGCTGTACCTGAGTCATTCACAAACGCGCATGTTGCACGGGCAAACCCGCTACCACCTGAAAAGCCGCTTTTTTGACGAGCTGCCTGAGGCTGCGCTGAAATGGATCACGCCTAAAAATCAAGGCTTTGGTTCTGGTTTCGGCAGTGCGGGCCGCGCTGGTGGCGGAGGCTGGCAGGGCGGCGGTGCTTCAGGTGGCTCGGGTTCGGGCGGCGACTGGGCGGCCAAGGCCTATGCCTCGCGGACTGGTGGAGCGGGCGAGCGCTTTGCCAACCCGGCGGTGCCGGCCCAGCGCGAAGCGCCGGCGCACGGCCTCAAAGCCGGCACCGAAGTCTTTCACGCCAAGTTTGGCGAAGGCAAGGTGTTGATGCTCGAAGGCGTTGGCGACGATGCCCGGGCCCAGATCAACTTCACGCGCCACGGCGTGAAGTGGCTGGCGTTGAGCGTCGCCAAGCTGACCATCGTCAGTTGAGCAGACCGCGCTAGGCGTGAACTCACTCGTTTGGCAGGAAGCCGTCGACTGAAAAGTAGCGCTCGCCGGTGTCGTAGTTGAAGCCCAGCACTTTGGCGCCGGCAGGCAATTCCGGCAGTTTTTGGGCGATGGCAGCCAAGGTGGCACCACTGGAGATGCCGACCAGCATGCCTTCTTCGCTGGCACTGCGGCGAGCCATCTCACGAGCCGGTTCGGCGTCCACCAAAATCACGCCGTCGAGCAAATCGACCAGCAGGTTTTTAGGGATAAAGCCGGCACCAATGCCTTGAATCGGGTGCGGCGCCGGTGTGCCACCGCTGATGACCGGGCTTTGGGTCGGTTCTACCGCAAACACTTTGAGCTGTGGCCATTTGGCCTTCAGCACTTGCGCCACACCGCTGAGGTGGCCGCCGGTGCCTACACCGGTGATGATGGCGTCCAAGCCGTCCGGGAAGTCAGCCAGAATTTCCAGCGCTGTGGTGCGCGCATGGACTTCGATATTGGCCGGGTTGTCAAACTGCTGGGGCACCCAGGCGTTGGGCGTGGCGGCGGCCAGTTCTTGGGCGCGGGCGATGGCGCCCTTCATGCCTTTTTCACGCGGCGTGAGGTCAAAGCTGGCGCCGTAGGCCAACATCAAACGGCGGCGTTCAACCGACATGCTGTCGGGCATGACCAAAATCAATTTGTAGCCCTTGACGGCAGCCACCATGGCCAAGCCAACACCAGTGTTGCCAGAGGTCGGCTCAATGATGGTGGCGCCGGGTTTCAGCTGGCCGTTTTTTTCAGCGGCCTCAATCATGGCCAGCGCGATGCGGTCCTTGATCGAGCCACCGGGGTTGCTGCGCTCTGACTTGATCCAGACCTGCGCCTGTGGGCCAAACAAGCGGTTGATGCGAATGTGGGGCGTGTTGCCAATGGTTTGCAAAATGCTGTCAGCGCGCATGGGATTCTCCTGAAGTGGTGAAAAATAAGGGTCTGGTCAAGCGTTGATATCGATGGTGTGCCCGGATTCTTCAGACGGGTCCGGGTCCGCCACAAAACTCTCGGCAAAGGTGAAGTAAAGCGAGGTGAAGAACATCGACACCATCAGCATGGCCGCCGGGAAAATGGCGATGGCTGCAAAGCCCGGGTTGCCCAGCAGCGCCGCAATCAGCGTGACGACCAGTCCCATGGCCATGAACAGGCCTATCCACATCAGGCCGAAGACCGTCAGTGCACCAAAATTTTTGTAGCAGGCCATGAGGCTGAAGAACAGGCTTTTCACGGGTGACACGCCATGCCAGTGGACCAGCGCCGGCGCGTGCCAAAACAGCAGTGACAGCGGCAGATACAGCAGCAGCGCCGCCCACATGGCGCTTTGAAAGTTGTCTTGCAAAACCATCTCTTCGGTGATCTTGCCGCCGACCAAGTAGAGCTTGGCAAACTGCCCGCCATCGATCAAGGCGCTGACGCCCATCAAGCCCAAAAATCCGACAGCGTAGAGCGCACCCAGCACCATCATGGCTTGCTTGCGCTGCTGGCCAGCCCGAAAAGCGCTGATCAAAATCGATGGCATGGGGAACTTGCCGCGGGTGGCTTCTTTGGTCGCCGCCATCAGGCCCAGCGTAGCCGCTGGCAGCAGCGCCAGTGCCAGCGCGCTACC
>JABMMH010000344.1 GCA_013205645.1 Polaromonas sp.
CGCAGAGGCCTCATGGCAAAGGTCTTGCGAAAATTCCTGGTCACGGAAAACCGTCAGGCCTTCTTTCAGGCTGAGCTGGAACCAGTCGCGGCAGGTCACGCGGTTGCCGGTCCAGTTGTGAAAGTACTCGTGGCCAACAACGCTTTCGATGTTGCCGAAGTCGGTGTCGGTGGCGGTAGCCTGGCTTGCCAACACGTACTTGGTGTTGAAGATGTTCAGGCCCTTGTTTTCCATTGCGCCCATGTTGAAGTCGCTGGTGGCGACGATCATGAAACGCTCCAGATCAAGCGGCAAACCAAAACGCGCCTCATCCCAGACGACCGAAGCCATCAGGGAGTTCATGGCGTGCTCGGTCTTGTCCAAGTCACCCGGACGCACGTACACCTGCAGCAGGTGGTCTTGCCCGTTGCGGGCCTTGATGCGCTGTTCGCGGGCGACCAATTGACCGGCCACCAAGGCAAACAGGTAGCTTGGTTTTTTGTGCGGATCTACCCACTTGGCAAAGTGCCGGCCTTCGTTGCCGGTGCCTTGCAAGTCGCCATGCTCGACCAGATTGCCGTTAGACAGCAGCACCGGGTATTTGGCCTTGTCGGCGCGCAGCGTGACGGTGAAATGCGTCATCACATCCGGGCGGTCCAGAAAATAGGTGATGCGCCGGAAACCTTCGGCTTCGCACTGCGTGAAAAATGAATCGTTGCTGACGTAGAGACCCATCAGCTTGGTGTTCTTAGCGGGGCAGGTGGTGGTGAAAATTTCCAGGTCAAAAGGAGCTTCGCCTTCGGGCAGGTTTTCAAGCACCAGCTGACTGCCTTCGAGCTTGAACGAGGTGCCTTGGCCGTTCACCAGCACGCGCGCCAAGTTCAGCTCTTCGCCGTCCAGTTTGAGCGATTGCGCCGGCACGTCGGGGTTGCGACGCAGCCGCATCTTGTTGAGCACGCGGGTCTTGACCGGGTCCAAGTCAAAACACAGGTCCACTGTGTCGATCCAGTAAGCGGGCGCGGTGTAGTCGGCGCGGTGAATGGCCGTGGCCTGGGCTTGTCCGTCACGCATGTGAAGTCCTCAAAAAATGCTTGTTCATCAGACGCCTTGCTTCAGCGACGCTTCAATAAAGGGATCTAGATCACCGTCGAGCACTTTTTGCGTGGCCGAGGTTTCATAGTTGGTGCGCAGGTCTTTGATGCGGCTTTGGTCCAGCACGTAGCTGCGGATCTGGTGACCCCAGCCAACATCCGTCTTGCTGTCTTCAAGCTTTTGCTGCTCGGCTTGACGCTTGCGCATCTCGAAGTCGTACAGCCGTGAGCGCAGGCGTTTCCAAGCGACGTCACGGTTGCCGTGTTGCGAGCGGCCGTCTTGACACTGCACCACGATGCCGGTGGGCAAGTGGGTCAGGCGCACGGCAGAGTCGGTCTTGTTGATGTGCTGGCCACCCGCGCCACTGGCACGAAAGGTGTCGACGCGCACATCCGACGGGTTGATATCGATCTCGATCGAATCGTCAATTTCCGGGTACACAAAGACCGAAGCAAATGAGGTGTGGCGACCGCCCGACGAGTCGAACGGTGACTTGCGGACCAGCCGGTGCACGCCGGTTTCGGTACGCAGCAGACCAAAAGCGTATTCGCCTTCGATCTTGATAGTGGCGCCCTTGATGCCGGCGGTATCGCCCGCTGATTCGTCTTCGATTTGGGCTTTGAAACCCTTGCGCTCAGCGTAGCGCAGGTACTGGCGCAGCAGCATGCTGGCCCAGTCGCAGGCTTCGGTGCCGCCAGCGCCGGCTTGAATGTCCAAGAAGGCGTTCAGCGGGTCGGCCGGGTTGTTGAACATCCGGCGGAATTCCATCTTCTCGACTTCGCTCGCCATCGTGGCGACTTCGCCTTCGATGCCGACCATGCCGGACTCGTCTTCTTCTTCGCGCGACATCTCGAACAGCTCTGCGTTGTCAGCGAGTTCCTGTGTCAGGCGGTCGATGACCAGCACCACGTCCTCGAGGGATTTTTTCTCTTTGCCAAGTTCTTGCGCGCGCTTGGGGTTGTCCCAGACCTTCGGGTCTTCGAGGGCGGCGTTGACTTCGCTTAATTTACGTTCTTTGGCAGGGTAGTCAAAGATACCCCCTGAGCTCGTGCACCCGGGCG
>JABMMH010000345.1 GCA_013205645.1 Polaromonas sp.
GCCCACGCAGGTCTTGACCGTGCGCAGCGCCTTGGCGTAGGCGTGGCCTGACGGCATGCCGATGTCTTTCCAGACATTCACCAGGTCTTCTTTTTTGACACCCAGCAAGTCAATGCGCTGGCCGCCGGTGACCTTGACGGTTGGGATTTTGTACTTGTCAACTGCGTCGGCGATGCGGCGCAATTCGCTGGACGTTGTCTCGCCGCCCCACATGCGCGGAATGACGCTGTAGGTGCCGTCTTTCTGGATATTGGCGTGGCTGCGTTCGTTGATGTAGCGACTTTGTGGATCGTCTTTGGCTTCTTTCGGCCAGCTGCTGGTGACGTAGTAATTGATGGCTGGGCGGCAGCTGGCGCAACCGTTCGGTGTACTCCATTCCATGAACTTGTAGACGTCGGAAATGCTCAAGAGCTTGTTGGCGCGAATCGCTTCGCGCACGGCTTGGTGGCCGTGGTCGGTGCAGCTGCACATGGCTTTGAGTTTGGGCGTGGCCGAGTAGTCGCCGCCGGCAGTGAACATCAAAATTTGCTCGACCAGCCCGGTGCACGAGCCGCACGAAGCGCTGGCCTTGGTGTGCTTGCGCACTTCGTCGAGTGTGAACAGACCTTTTTCTTTGATGGCCTTGCAGATGCTGCCTTTGGTCACACCATTGCAGCCGCACACTTCGGCCGTGTCGGGCATGGTGACGGCTTTGCTGTGGCCTTCATGGCCGACGTCACCGATGTTGGATTCGCCGAACATCAGCTTGTCGCGAATGTCCGCCACGCTGCGACCATCGCGCAGCAGTTTGAAGTAGTAACTGCCATCGACCGTGTCGCCATACAGGCAAGCGCCAATCAGCTTGTCGTCTTTGATCACCAGCTTTTTATAGACGCCACCGAAAGGGTCGCTCATGATGATTTCTTCGGTGCCAGCGTCCTCTGGACGGCCCGACGACGCACCCATGAAGTCGCCGGCTGAAAACAAATCAATGCCGGTGACTTTGAGTTTGGTTGAGGTCAGCGAACCGGTGTAGCGGCCAATGCCGAACATCGCCAAGTGGTTGGCCGCCACCTTGGCTTGCTCGAACAAAGGCGCTACCAAGCCGTAGGCAATGCCGCGGTGTGCTGCGCATTCGCCCACCGAGTAAATCCGCGCATCGGTGACGGTTTGCAGCGTGTCGGTGACGACGATGCCTTTGTGGCAATGCAGATTCATCGACTCGGCCAGCGCGGTGTTGGGGCGAATGCCGACCGCCATCACCACCAAGTCGGTGGCGAGTTCGGAGCCGTCTTTGAATTTGATCGAGGCGACACGGCCTTCGGCGTTGCCAGTGAGCTCTTGCGTTTGCGCGCCCATGAGAAAGGTCAGGCCACGGGCTTCGAGTGATTTTTGCAGCAGCTTGCCGGCGACGCTGTCGAGCTGGCGCTCCATCAGCGTTGGCATGACGTGCACCACGGTGACGGTCATGCCGCGCAGCATCAGGCCGTTGGCCGCTTCGAGGCCGAGCAGCCCGCCGCCGATGACGACGGCGTTTTTGTATTGGGTGGCGGCGGCGATCATCTCGTTGGTGTCGGCGATGTCGCGGTAGGCGATCACGCCTTTCAAGTCTTTGCCTGGCACCGGCAAAATGAACGGGTTCGAGCCGGTGCAAATCAGCAACCGGTCATACGATTCTTCAGTCCCATCTTCGGCGCGCACCACGCGTTTGACGCGGTCAACGTTAACTACTTTTTTGCCCGCGTGCAGCGTGATGTGGTTGTCGCTGTACCACTCCCAGCTGTTCAGCACGATCTCGTCTAGCGTTTGTTCGCCGGCCAGCACCGGGCTCAACAAGATGCGGTTGTAGTTGGGGTGCGGCTCGGCACCAAACACCGTGATGTCGTACAGCTCGGGGGCGACCTTGAGCAATTCTTCGAGGGTGCGGACACCGGCCATGCCGTTGCCGATCATGACCAATTTTGATTTTTTCATGGGCTGTTCCCTTGTGAAGTGTGGGTGAGATGCAAACGTCAGACCGCTGCGGTAACCGACCGTGGGCCCGACAAGTAAGGCGCACCATGACGTACAGCGTTGTACGCAGAACCGCTGTGCGGTTGATCCGGTTGAACGCGTCGTTACGTTCGAAATGCTTCTTGCAAGAGTTGTGCCACTGGCTTTCTTTCAGTCAGTCACGTTGCCGAGCTACTGCGCTGAAGCTGGTCTTAAAATTGCATCTTCTTTGATTTCATTTCTTGCCACCTGACACCACAGCTGGCCACCAGCTTTGCCATGACTTCTGCCATCGTCTACATGAGTGACTCGCCGAGTGCACCCGGCTTAGTGGCCGACCTAGAGGTCATCGGTGTTCGGGTCTTGGCCATGGCCCAGGCGTGCGACAAGTTGGTGCATGACGTGAATTTCTATGCACCAGACGTGCTCATTTGCGCCGATGCATATCCCGCTGCGGGCTTGCTGGCGGCTTTGCACGCCGTGGCGACAAGCGCGCCGTGCCCCTTGTTGGTCTTCACCAGCGACAGCGATGCCGCCAACATCACACGCGCTGCCGAAATAGACGTGCACGTTTACGTGGTCGATGGCTACGGGCCGCAGCGGCTGACGTCCTTGATTCATTTGGCCATGGCGCGGTTCACGGCTGCACAAGCCGTACAGGCGGAGCTCCTGGCCGTCTCGACCCGTTTGGCCGAGCGCAAGATGGTCGACCGCGCCAAGGGCATTTTGATGCGGGCGCGCCAGCTGTCTGACGACGACGCTTTTCAAATACTGCGCACCGCGTCGATGCACAGCAATCAGCGGCTCGGCCAAGTCTCGCAGCAGATCATCCACTCCGCGCGTTTTGCCGAAGACGTGAACCGCTCGGGGCAGCTGCGCATGTTGTCGCAGCGTCTGGTCAAGCTGGCGCTGTTGCAGGCGGCGGGCGTGCAGGTCGAGGCGTCGCAAGCGCGTTTGCAAGACTCGGTGACGCGCGTCGATGCGATTTTGCAAGCGCTGGCTAAAAATGTGTCGCAGCCAACCTTGGTTGACTTGCGGGTGCAGACTGTGGGTACTTGGATGTGCTTCAAACTGGCGCTGCAAACAGCTGCGCAACAGGGCATGCCTAAAAACAAGTTGCCAAAAATCGATGTCACGCTGCTCGACGATTTGGCTGAGCAGTTGCTGCAAGAGGCTGAGAGTCTGACTGCTGGCCTTGAAAATGCCGGTGCTGTGCCGCCGCTGAAGATGTTGAATTTAGTCGGCCGTCAACGCATGTTGAGCCAGCGTTTCGCCAAATATGCCTTGCTCGAAGCGATCGGCGACGGCGCCCGCCGCCCGATTCACGCGGCGCGTATGGCCGAAGCCCAAACAGCGTTTGAGCAAGGCTTGCAGTATTTGAACGCGCTGCCACTGAGCAGCCAAGCGATTCGCGCGGCGCTCAACACCGCCGGACTATGTTGGGCCAGCATGTTGGCGGCCACGGCTCAAACGTCTGGCGCTGCTGACCAGGCTCGCTTGGCGCGTCTGACCAACCTTGCACACCTTGCTGAAGCCAGCGAAGAATTGCTCGGCGTCTTCGAGGCCTTGTCGTCGCATTACGAGAGCAGCCTGCAAATGCTGATCGGCTGAAGCATGGCATTCGTCATCGACATTGGCTTCGCGTCGCTGGCTGGCCGCAAAGACAGCAACGAAGACTTTTGCGCCGCCATGCTGCCCGAGCCGGGGCAAGAGGCGATGGGCTCGATCGTCGCCATTGCCGATGGCGTCAGCACCGGCGGCATGGGCAAAGAGGCGGCGCAAACCACCGTCACCAGCCTGGTCCGCGACTATTACGCGACGCCTGAAACTTGGGACACCACGGTCGCGCTGGAGCGCATCATCCGCGCACAAAACGGCTGGCTGGCCGGCGTCAACCGGCGACGCCACCCGGCCATCGGCTTGACGACCTTGACGGCGCTGGTGCTGCGGGGTCAGTCCTATGCGCTGGCCCATGTCGGCGACACCCGTGCTTATGTGCTGCGCGACGGCCAGCTGACCCAGCTGACCAGCGACCATGTGGTCGATCACCCGGATTTGCGGCACCAGCTGCTGCGCAGCGTGGGGGCCGACGACGCGCTGGTGGTCGACTATGCCCAAGGCGACCTCCAGGTTGGGGATGTTTTCGTGCTGCTGTCCGACGGTGTTCACAACGTGCTGCCTGCGAAACGCTTCAGTGCCCTGCTCAGCCAAGCCACGGCCGCCATTGGCGCGGCCCCTCTTGCTGACTCGCAAAGCCTGAGTCGGCAATTGGTGGACGCGGCCCTAGCAGCGGGCAGCACCGACAACGCGACCGCCATGGTGGTGCGCGTGCTCGGCTTGCTGGACGCCAACCTGCAAGATGAAAACCGGCGGGCGCTGGCGCTGCCGATACCGCCGCGCTTGAAAGTCGGTGA
>JABMMH010000346.1 GCA_013205645.1 Polaromonas sp.
ACGTCTGGGGCTATGTCAGCGTCGGCTACTTCAAGCAGCGCCTCAAAGCCGGCGAGATCGGTTCGTCCACCATGCCGCACAAAGTCAACCCGATTGACTTTGAAAACGCCGAAGGCAACTTGGGCTTGGCCAATGCCATGCTGCGCCACCTCAGCGAAAAGCTGCCCATCAGCCGCTGGCAGCGTGACCTGACCGACTCCACCGTGCTGCGCAACATGGGCGTGGCCTTTGGTTATGCCGTGCTGGCCTACACCTCTTTGAACGCCGGCTTGAACAAGCTAGAGCTCAACAGCGAAACCCTGGACGACGACTTGAATTCATCGTGGGAAGTGCTGGCAGAACCGATACAGACCGTCATGCGCCGTTACGGCGTGCAAGGCGCTTACGAAAAACTCAAGGAAGTCACGCGCGGCAAAACCGTCACGGCGGCTGCCCTGCATGAGTTGATCGAATCACTGGAGATTCCGGCGCCTGAGAAGCAGCGCTTGCTGGCCATGACGCCTTCCAGCTATGTCGGCATGGCGGCCGAGCTGGCGCGCCGGGTTTAAGCTGTGTTCAGCGCTTAAAAGCGCGCATCATCGGCGCTGGCAGGCATGTCAGCGCCGCATTGCCAGCACTGCTCAAAGCCGCCTTCAACGGTTTCGCCGCAAAAGCACAGCCAACGCCGCTGTGGCCGGTTTTGCAAGGCCTCCAACAGCGCGCGGGCGCGCGGCTCTTCTTCGTCGATCGCCAGCCAAACTTCTGGTTGGCATTGGTCAGGCGGCATTTCGCCGGCAATACCGCTCAAAAAATAACGCTGCACGCTGGCTGAAAAGCCGGCCTGCTGCAGCGCATCAGCCCATAACGCCGCAATCGCAATATTCGGTGCTTGGGTCAGGCGCAGCATGCTGTCCCTTTCATCGACCCAAATCGGCTGCGGTGTCGGCGGCTTGGGCTGCGGCTTTGTCTGCCGCCTTTTTTTCCAGCGCACGGTCGGCATAACGGCCAAAGCGCCAAGAGTCGCCCTCTAGCGTGATGCGCCGCCAAGTGTCGCGTTTTTCGCCCGGCGTCATGGCGGGCCAATGCTGCACTTCATCGAAGGTGCGGCCGCAACCTTTGCACATCTCGTCGCCTTGGCTGGTCGAGCAAATCGCAATGCACGGCGTGTCGGCTGTCGTCTCGTACCACGTCAGCCAAGCGGCCAGCGCCTTCGTCGGAAAACTCGCCTCTTCGGCTTCTTCCTCATGGTAAAAAACCAGTAAGGCATAGACCTCGGCCAGCGCGCGCAACTCAGGCGACAGCGTCACGCCATCGGGCGAAGGCGTGCGCTCACGCCAATAATTGATAGCGGCTTCGATGTCAGTGATGTGGATACCGGGCATGGGTTCAGAGGTCAAAAAAATGAAGGGCCTAGGCCAAAAATCAATTATGGACGAGATGCCATCACGGCGCGGAATTCACCCTGAATGCCATTTGCAAATTGCACTGAATCTGTTTTTAGTGTTTAATACCCCACCGAAGGGGAGTAACTCCCTCGTTTTACTGTGTTGTCTCATGCGTGACCAAGGCGCCCAACTGCACAGTAAAGCGTCACAACAAGTCGTCAATACGAAGTTCACACTTCCGGCTTGTTGGGCCTTGCAGCCATTGCAAAGCCGAGCCAGACCTTCGATTGAAACCTGCGCAGGTTTGATCGAAGCGTCGTCACATAGGGCCCCTACGGATTCCTTTGTATCCATCGCTTCGTCGCCTCATTCAGGTTTCAACTGCGGCCGTCTTGTGGGTGGCCATGTTGTTATTTTTAATGGAGTGTGAACGTGGAATTATTTTCGACCCCCTGGTGGACAGCCCTGATGGCCATCATCCTGATTGATCTGGTCTTGGCTGGCGACAACGCCATCGTCATCGCCTTGGCGGCCCGCAATTTGCCGGCGCATTTGCAGAAAAAAGCCATCATGTGGGGTGCTTTCGGCGCCATTGCGGTTCGCTCGGTCATGACCCTCGGCGTCGTCTGGCTGCTGCAGATCCCCGGACTCATGCTGGTCGGTGGCCTCGGCCTGATCTGGATCGCTTACAAGCTGCTGTCTGAAGACGGCGCCAAAGAACATGACGGCCCCGCGGCGACCACCTTCTGGGGCGCCATGAAAACCATTGTGGTGGCCGACGCGTTGATGGGCGTTGACAACGTGCTCGGCGTCGCCGGTGCTGCAAAAGGCAATTTTGACCTCGTCGTCATCGGTTTGCTGATCAGCGTGCCTATCGTTGTTTACGGCAGCACCATGGTGCTCAAGCTGGTTGAACGCTTCCCAGTCATCATCAAAATCGGCGCAGCTGTGCTGGCCTTCACGGCGGCCAACATGATCGTTGGTGAGCAGTTGCTGGCTCCGATCTACGGCACCGCCAAAGACTTCGCCTCTGCCGACATCGTGCATCTGGCTGCGAAATGGGCGACTTATGCCGTCGCTATCGCAGGTGTTTTGGGCTTTGGCTGGTGGGCTGGTCGTCGCAACCGTTCGAACCAGGATGCGAACCTCGCGGCACATTGAGGCCTTGACGCATTGATCTTTCAGTTTTTTAACCACGACAACGCAAGGAGAAATTCATGGACAACATCATTGTTTACGTTGACGACGCTGCGTATGGCCAGCAACTTCTGCAGCCCATGCTGCAAGGCATGGGCTCAGGGGCGACAGCCCGCTGGATTGTGGTCGGCTGCCCGCCGCGCATGACGCGCCATATGAGCAAATGGCTGGCCCTCAGCGCGCGGGACAGTTGGCGCGACAAGTGGGCCCAGAGGGTGTTTTCACAACTCACCCCGCTGCTGGCGAGCAACGGTGACCAAGTCAACACCTGCCTAGCCAAAGCGGATTTGCCGAGCCAGACCGAATCGCTCATCAAGCAGCACGGCGTCGCCCGCGTGCTGGATGCGCGCCGGCCCAAGTTTGGCGAGAACCTGCAACCGGTGACGGCAACGCAAGCCCAAGAGCGTCAAGGCGCGATGGGTTATTTCGCAGCCATTGCCAGCGCCGGTCTGCTGGTCGCGACAGACTGACGAGTCAACCAGCGCCGCTTGGCGCTGGTATTCTTTGGCCATGAAACTCATTTTCAATTGGCTTTTAAGCGCCACGGCCTTGCTGGCCGTGGCCTATCTTTATTCAGGTGTGGCGGTGACCAGTTTCACCGCTGCGTTGTTGGCGGCTGCCGTTCTCGGCGCGCTCAACATGGTGGTGCGGCCGATCCTGATCTTGCTGACACTGCCGGTCACGGTGATCACCCTTGGTCTGTTTTTGTTTGTCATCAACGCCCTGATGTTCTGGGCTGCGGCCAGCCTGCTGAGCGGATTGGATGTGCGCGGCTTCGGCGCTGCGCTTGTGGGTTCCTTGATCTATTCAGGGCTGCAGCTAGCGATTGACTTTGTCCTCGAGAGCCTGTTCCCGAATTAAAGCCGCCACTTGGCGCGTCCGGGTGTCGATGATCGACGCCTCTATGTGCATGTTCGGACCCGAGCCGCCACGGCCACTTCGCAACAACTCTTGCGCGGCCCGCAGCCGGTCCAACGCCGCTGGGTAGTCGAGCTGCGCAAACCGGCTCTCGGCTTCCGCCCGAACCGCTCGCGACAACTGGCCTTGTCGGCCCCACGCGTCGGCAAGCAACAGCCAAGCCATGGCATCTTGCGGATGCGTGACCACCCAAGTTTGTAATTTGTCCGAGACTTCCGCCGCGCGTCCGGCTGGCAGCAGCGCGCGTGCCTGCACCAGCAGCTGAGCCCGGCTGGTCGCGACATCGAAGCGCGAAGCCGCGGCAGCTTGCGCGATTCGGCCCGCCTCAAAATCAACTTCAATCGCCAGCAAGTCAGCCGCGCTGCGGGCCTCAGGCACCGTCAATGCCAAGGTTTTCAGCCGCGCTGCCAAGGCCTGCGCGGTGGCATGCTCACGCATTCGGCTGGCGGCGAAAGCACCGCCATACAAGATTCCGGCCAAGGCCGGCGTCAGCTCACTGCCGACGCTGGCGGCAGGCATCGCCCGCTGCCCTTCATCCAACATTCGGCGCAGCCCATCCACACCGGGATTGCCCAACACCCGCGCCCGCGCAGCCATCATGTTGTGCAACTGCGCGTTACTCGCCATGGCGTGGCCGGTACTCGGCGCGGCTGTTTGCAAGCGTGCACGCGCTTCGGCAATGCGCTGGGTCGTCAACGGGTGCGAGCGCAAATAAGGAAACGAGCCGTTGTCATTCAAACGAGAGGCTTGCTGCAGTTTCTCAAACATGCCGCCCACGCCGCGGGCCTCAAAACCGGCGTCGACCATGACGCCAAAGCCAACTCGGTCTGCCTCACGTTCCATGTCGCGTGAAAAATTCAGCTGACCTTGCACCGCCAAGGCTTGGCCACCCACAATCGCGGCATTCGCTGCGTCGGGGCTTTTGCTGGCCGCTAAAGCGCCCAAGATCATGGCGCCTATGACCCACGGCATTTGCCGCTGTTGCTGCGTCATCAGCCGCGAGATATGGCGCTGCGTCACATGGCTGAGCTCGTGCGCCATGACGGCGGCCAGCTCGTCCGCACTGCTGACC
>JABMMH010000347.1 GCA_013205645.1 Polaromonas sp.
ATCAAAATACCCAAACAACCGCCGGCCGTGATGGCCCCAGCAGAGAGTTGCACGCTGTAGCCAGCGCGCAACATGGCGGGCAAGGCCAGCAAGCCCATCAAGGTCACCACCGCACCGACGATGCCGGTGGCCGTGGCAAAAATAGCGCAGGTGATGATGGTGGCGACGGCCAGCGAACCAGGCACCCGAGCCGTGGCCAAGTGCATGCTCTTGAAGAGCTTCTCGATCAGGTTGGCGCGCTCAATCAGGTAGCCCATGAAGACAAACAGCGGGATCGATATCAGCACGTCGTTCGACATCACTGAGTAGGTCCGCTGCACCATCAAGTCCAGTGTTTGCTGGATCGCCAAGTCGGGGTTGGAACTCTCGTAGGCAATCCACGCGAAGACCATGCCCATGCCCATCAGCGTGAAGGCTGTTGGGAACCCCAGCATGATGGCGACCACCACCAACGCCAGCATCAACAGCCCCAAATGACCGTTGGACATCATCGAAGGTGCTGGCAACAAAATGAAAGCGGCCAAGACGACCGCGGCCATGATCGTCAGCCCAAACCAAACTTCTTTTCTCACTTGCTATTCTCCTTGGGCGTGACGACAAAGGCGTCTAATTTGGCGATGTCTGCGTCTTTCACGTTGACCATTTCTTTGAGTTTTTCGACGTCGACTTCTTCCACGTCTTCGCCGCGTTTAGGCCACTCGCCTTGCTGTAAGCAGACGATGCAGCGGACAATTTCAACCAGCCCTTGCAGCAGCAAAAATGCGCCAGCAATCGGGATGATGGTTTTGAAGGGATAAACCGGCGGCCCGTTGGCCGTGATGTTGGAGTGCTCGTTGATGGCCCAGGATTCGGCGGCGTAGTTGTAGCCCGCCCAAGCCAGTGCCACCACGCCGGGAATAAAAAACAACAAGTACAGCGCCAGATCCAGACCGGCTTGCAGGCGCGGTGGGAAAAAGCCATACAAGACGTCGCCGCGCACATGGCCATTTTTGGACAGCGTGTAAGCGCCGGCCATCATGAACAAGCTGCCGTACATCATGCTCATGACGTCAAAGGCCCAAGCGTGTGGGTTGTCCAGAACGTAGCGGGAAAAAACTTCCCACGTGATCATGAATGTGAGTGCGACGATAAGCCAAGCAAAGAGCTGGCCCACATAGGTGCTGAGCTTGTCGATGCTGATGAGTATTTTTTGCATGGGGTGCTCAAGTAAAAAAATCAGCCACCCGAATTTTGTTCGGGTGGCTGATGAGGGAACGCAGTTCGCGATTAAGCTTTTGCCGGTGCTGCTTTCTTGGCTCCGAAGAAATGGTTCACAGCCATACGGCGGCTGATGTTGGTGTCTTGATCCCACTTCACAGCACGTTCTGCAAAGGCTTTTTGCGAGGCCACGATTTCCTTGAAGAGTGGGTTTTCGGCAGATTTTTTAGCCAAAATCTCGTCCCACAATCTGAGCTGATCTTGCAGAATTGAGTCCGGTGTTTTGTAGAACTTGACCTTGTCTTTGGTCTGGAGCTCGATGTAGTCTTTGGAGTAACGGTCAACCGCTTTCCAAGACATGTCGGCCGATGCCGCTTCTGTGGCAATCGAGATGATGGACTTCATCTTCGCAGGCAACGCGTCGTACTTGGTCTTGTTGAACATGATCTCGAATGTTTCGGCGCTCTGGTGATAGCTTTGCAGCATGCAGACTTTGGAGACGTCCGGGAAGCCCAAAAGACGGTCAGACGTGGCGTTGTTGAACTCGGCGCCGTCCAGCAGGCCACGGTCCATCGCTGGCACAATCTCGCCGCCTGGCAGCGCGTTCACAGCAGCGCCCATGGCGGTGAACAAGTCGATGGCCAAGCCGTTGGTACGGAACTTCAGACCCTTGAAATCGCTCGATTTGGTGATGGGCTTTTTGAACCAGCCCAGCGGCTGGGTCGACATCGGGCCATACAGAAAAGACTGCACGTTACCGCCGATGGAGGCGTAGAGCTTGCTCAGCAATTCAGCGCCGCCGCCGTACTTGTGCCATGCCAGCACCATGTTGGCATCCATGCCGAAAGCTGGGCCTGAATTCCACAAAGCCAAGGCATTTTGCTTGCCGTAGTGGTAGCCCAGCACGCCGTGGCCGCCGTCCAGTGTGCCTTTGGAAACCGCTTCGAACAAGCCGAAGGCCGGCACCACGGCGCCGGCTGGCAACACCTCAATTTTCAAATCACCGCCGGTCATGTCGTTGACCTTCTTGGCGTAGTCCAGTGCGTACTCGTGGAAGATGTCTTTGGCCGGCCAGGTGCTCTGCCAGCGCATGGAGATCGGGCCGGTTTGGGCGTTGGCAAGCATGGGTGCGCTCATGGCGCCCGCTGCAATGGCCGCGCCTTTGAGAAGACCGCGGCGGCGTGGGGCTTTATTGTCTGTCATGTCTGTCTTTCTCCGGTTGTTATGAAGTTCAGCGCGCAATCTTTTCTGAAATTGGTTTGTGTGAATAGAGGGTTTTCACCAACACAAATGACGTTATTGATGTTAATTGGCGAATTGTTAACTTTTGGTTTATTTTTACCGACTGGGTTTGTCAGAGTTCAGTCAGCAACGTCGCTACTGCGCGACAGACAAAAAAAAGCGACCCACAAGGGGTCGCTTTTAAGTGCGCTGGTTTGGGCTCTATCGGTAAAGCATTTCCGGCAGCCACATGCCAATCGCAGGGAACTGATAGAGCATGACGATGGCCAGAATCTGGATGCCCATGAATGGCAGCATGCCCAGGAAAATCTGGTTCAAGGTCACATGCTTGGGCGCCACGCCTTTCAGGTAGAACGCAGCCATGGCCACCGGTGGGCTCAGGAACGCCGTTTGCAGATTCAGTGCCACCAGCAACCCAAAGAACAAGGGGTCAACACCAAAGTTGTCCAGCAGCGGGATGAAGATGGGCATGAAAATCACGATGATTTCAGTCCATTCGAGTGGCCAACCCAGCAGGAAAATAATCACTTGGCTCATGACCAGAAACTGGGTTGTGGTGAGGTCCATGCCAAGGACCCATTCTTCCACCAGATTCTGGCCGCCAAGCAGGGCAAAGGCAGCTGAAAATATCGCTGAGCCGACAAACAGCCAGCACACCATGGCCGAGGTTTTGGCGGTCAAAAACACCGCTTCTTGCAAGACCCGCATGGTCAGTCGTCGGTAGGCCGCCGCCAGCACGAAGCCACCGAGTGCGCCCATGGCGGCCGCTTCAGTCGGCGTTGCCAACCCCATCACGATGGAGCCCAGCACGGAGATGATCAGCACCATCAGCGGGAAGAACGACGTCAAGAGCATCTTGAAGATCTCCAGCCGTGCAAAACTCAGGAACAGGTAAAACAGCGTCACCAATGCACCCAAAATGGCAAAGCAAACCCACCACCAAGTCGGGGCGTCGCGGGTGGTTGCCACGTCTGGTTCGGCTGGCGCTGCAGAGGCTGGGCTGGCCACGCTGGCGGTGGCCGCTGCCGGGATGGATTGCTCTGCGCCGGGTGGCTCTTGCACGCCGGATGACTGTGGAACTTGCAGCTCGTCGCCGTTGAGTGGCGGCGCTTGCAAGCCACCGCTGTCTTCTCTGACGATAGGTTGACTGTATGACCCTATCGGCTGAATGTCGTAGACCGGGATCGCGTCCACCGTGGTGACTGAACGAAAGCTGCTGACAAGAATGATCAGAAAAATCAGTCCGGGCAACACGACGATGCTGAGCTGTCGCAAGATATGGCCCAACGGAACCTCGGCATTGCGGCTGCCTTTGAGCGCGCTCACCAGCCGCGTGAACGCATAGACGCTGGTGTCGGTGGTCAGATGTTGCGTCAGCGGCGGCAGCGGCACCACGCGGTCTGCCGCTGACAATGGCGGAGCCCAAGCCGGCTTGAGTTTGGCCACGATCACGATGTACAAAATATACAAACCGGTCAGCATCAGGCCTGGGAAAAAGGCACCCGCATACAGTTGCACCACCGAGACGCCTGCAGTGGCGCCGTAGACAATCAGCAGCACCGAAGGCGGAATCAAAATACCCAAGCAACCACCGGCCGTGATGGCGCCAGCCGCCAGCGGCACGCTGTAGCCCG
>JABMMH010000348.1 GCA_013205645.1 Polaromonas sp.
GCTGCACCTTGTGCATCAAGGCCTGCCCGGTAGACGCGATTGTCGGCAGCAACAAACTGATGCATACCGTGATCGAATCGGACTGCACCGGATGCGAGTTGTGCCTTCCAGCCTGCCCGGTGGACTGCATCAGCCTGGAGAATGTGACAGGCACACGCACTGGCTGGAATGCCTGGTCTTTGCCTGAAGCACAAGCATCTCTCAAACGCTATGCTATTCATAGCTACAGAAGCAATCAGAACAATGGGAAACCGGCTTTTCCTCATGAAAAAAACGTCGCTGTGCCGCAAACACCAACCATTCAGTTGTCCGTGCCGGCAACGCTTGAAGCAGGCGAAGCCGAACGCAAACGCGCAGTAATCAAGGCAGCACTGGACCTGTCGCGTGCCCAGCGCGCAAGCAAGTGAAGTTGCCCACCGAACAAGCACGTTTTGAATTGCTCAAGCCCACGTCTGTTCACGTGGCAGAGGGCTTCACAACATCCATGCTTGTTTTTCAAGTTTTGCGCAAGGACGCCCGCAGGCTTATGCGATTGAGATCGATTTTTTGTTGGGCACCGCAGCGCCTCAAGCGTGCGTCTTGACCCACGCCACATAAGCATCGACCCATCCCTGCAAAAACTTTTTGCTGGCCTCGCCAATGTTGCCCGCCTCGTCATACAGCCCTTCCTTGTGGTGGACAAAGGCTTCGGGTTGGCCAAGGACAGGCATATTCAGGTATGCCAGGATGTTGCGCAGGTGCTGCTGCGCCATCGCCGTGCCCATTGGACCGACCGATGCGCCTGTCACCCCGGCCGGCTTGCCGTTCCAAGCACTTTGGCCGTAGGGACGCGAAGCATGGTCAATCGCATTTTTGAGTACGCCGGGAATGGAACGGTTGTACTCAGGCGTGACAAACAGCACGCCATGCGCGGCGCTGATCTCGCCCTTGAGCCGCGTGACCTGGGTGCAGGGCTGGCCGTCGTCGTCCTGGTTGTAGGGGGGCAAGTCGTCAATCCGGACCTCGATAAAGCCGAAATCTGCTGGAAACAGCTTTTGCAGCGCGGCAGACAACTTTTTATTGAACGAGTCATTGCGAAGACTGCCGACAACAACAGCGATTTGGTAATGAGCCATGAAAGCCTCCAAAAAACCGACCGGCAAGCCGGTCAGGCGATTGATGAAAGAAAGCGGCGGGAACAGACCATTATGCAAACGGCGAACCAATCGTGCTGGCTGCGGCCTTGCGCCTGGCAAGGCAATGCAATGCAATGCACAGTCATTGATCCAAATCCTGTTTCCAGAACGTTTACTCCGCGCCAGTCACGACTCAAGCTTGTCAAGGCATTAACATCATGGGTATTGACAAGTTCAATCCCGCAGAGACGTAAATCCTCAAAGAATGTCGATGAGCTTGAACGCGCCTTCACCTACTAGCCACAAGGATACCGATGAAAAGAGTTGATGATTTCCGCCTGAAATTCGGCAAAAAGGAACTGGTGCCGATCATCATTGGCGGAATGGGCGTTGATATTTCTACTGCCGAGCTGGCACTCGAAGTGGCTCGCCTGGGCGGCATTGGCCATATTTCAGACGCCCTGGTCCATGACGTTTCCGACCGGCGCTTTGACACCGAATTCGTCAAGGGCAAGACCAAGTTCTACAAGAGCAACATCGCCAACTCTGACAAGAGCAGCGTGCAGTTTGACCTGGGCCAGTTGGCCGAGGCCACCAAACTGCATGTCGGTAAAACCATGGAAGCCAAGCGAGGCGACGGCATGGTGTTTGTCAACGTCATGGAAAAGCTCACCATGAACTCGCCGCGCGACACGCTGCAGGTGCGGCTCAACTCGGCGCTGGATGCGGGCATTGACGGCATCACCCTGAGCGCCGGCCTGCACCTGGGCTCATTTGGCCTGATGGCTGAGAATCCGCGTTTTCGCGATGCCAAAATGGGCATCATCGTCTCGTCGGTGCGCGCCCTGCAGTTGTTCCTGCGCAAAACATCGCGCTTGGACAGGCTGCCTGACTACGTGATCGTCGAAGGTCCGCTGGCCGGGGGCCATCTGGGCTTTGGCATGGACTGGGAAAAATACGACCTGGCCACCATCGTGACCGAGATTGCCGCTTTCCTGAAGGCCGAGCAGCTTGATATTCCACTGATCGCCGCCGGTGGTATTTTTACCGGCAGCGATGCGGTGGGATACCTGGAAAACGGCGCGGCAGCGGTGCAGGTAGCCACGCGGTTCACCGTCGCCAACGAATGCGGCCTGCCCGCCGCGGACAAGCAGGAATATTTCCGGGCCAGCGAAGCCGACATCGAGGTCAACACCATCTCGCC
>JABMMH010000010.1 GCA_013205645.1 Polaromonas sp.
GATGCGGCCGTAGGTCACGGTGTCGGCTTCGCGGTCATAAATCGGGGTGCTTTGGCCGAGGTAAACGCCCATCGAAATGACCGAGTTTTCTTCAACGATGACGCCTTCAACCACTTCAGAACGGGCGCCAATAAAGCAGTTGTCTTCAATGATGGTTGGGTTCGCTTGCAGGGGCTCCAACACGCCGCCCAGGCCAACGCCGCCGGACAAATGAACGTTGTTGCCCACTTGAGCGCAACTACCCACCGTGGCCCAGGTGTCAACCATGGTGCCTTCGCCAACCCATGCGCCGATGTTCACGTAACTGGGCATCAAAATGGCGCCTTTGGCAATGAAGCTGCCGCGACGTGCCACAGCTGGCGGCACCACGCGCACGCCGGTGGCGCGCATTTCGTCTTCGCTCAGGTGTGAGAATTTGGTTTGTACTTTGTCAAAAAAGCCCAGGTCGCCGGCGCGCATCATTTCGTTGTCTTTCAAGCGAAAGCTCAGCAAAACTGCCTTTTTGATCCACTGGTGGGTGGTCCAGACGCCGACGCTTTCGCGGGTGGCGACGCGCAAGCTGCCGTTGTTGAGTTGGGAGATGGTGTGTTCGACGGCTTCTAGCACTTCTTTGGACGCCGATTTTGGCGACAGATTGGCGCGGTCTTCCCAAGCGGCGTCGATGGTGCTTTGCAGGTTGTCTTGTGTCATGTCGGTTTTTATTTCAGGAGAAGTTTAAAAAGAATCGAAGGAAAAATGGGGTCACGCCGCTTCATGCCGTTTGAGCATTGAAGGACTGGCAAAACTGCACGATGCGTTCGGCCGCTTCACGGCATTCGGCGGTCTCGGCCACCAAGGCCATGCGGATGCGCCCAGCGCCGGGGTTAGAAGGCTTGCCATCAGCGCCCGGCGCTTCGCGCGCCAAGTAGCTGCCGGGCAGAACCACCACATTGTATTGAGCCAGCAACTGACTTGAAAAATCCGCGTCAGAGCCGGCAAAGTTGGCCGGGATTTCGGCCCACAAATAAAAGCCAGCGTCCGGCAGGGCGACATTCATCACGCTGGCCAGCAGCGGTGTCACTTCAGCAAACTTTTTCCGGTAGAGCTCACGGTTCAGCACCACATGGGCTTCGTCGTCCCAGGCGGCGCGGCTGGCGGCTTGAACCACCGGGCTCATGGCGCTGCCGTGGTAAGTGCGGTAAAGCAAAAACGCCTTCATGATGTCAGCGTCACCGGCAACAAAACCGCTGCGCAAGCCCGGCACATTGCTGCGCTTGGACAGGCTGGTGAGGGCGATCAGGTTTTTGAAGTCGTGCCGGCCTAAAGCCGCCGCCGCTTCAAGGCTGCCGAGGGGTGCTTCTTCACGGAAATAAATCTCGCTGTAACACTCGTCTGAGGCAATCACAAAGCCGTATTGGTCGCTCAAGGCAAACAACTGCTTCCATTCAGCCAAGCCAATGACCGAGCCGGTCGGGTTGCCCGGCGAACAGACGATGAGCAGCTGGGTTTTTGCCCAAACTGCATCGGGCACAGCAGCCCAGTCGATGCCAAAGTTGCGTGCTGGGTCGCTGGACGCGTAAAAAACGTCGGCACCAGCCAGCAAGGCCGCCCCTTCATAGATTTGATAAAACGGGTTCGGTGACACCACCGTCGCGCCGATTTTCGTTGGGTCGATGATGGTTTGCGTCAGCGCAAACAGCGCCTCGCGAGAGCCATTCACAGGCAACAGCTGCTTAGCCGAGTCAACCGTGACGCCGTAGCGCCGGTGCAACCAGTCGGCCATGGATTGCCGCAGCGCCGGCTCGCCCAGCGTGCCCGGGTAACTGGCTAAACCGGCCAAGCTGGCAGTCAGCGCTGTTTTGATCAGCTCCGGCGTGGCGTGGCGTGGCTCGCCAATGCCCAGACTGATGGGACGGTAAGCCGGGTTCGGTGTGACCTTGGCGTGCAGTTGACGCAGCCGCTCAAAAGGGTAGGGCTGCAGACGTGAGAGCAGTGGATTCATCTTGGCATTATCGAGGATGAAGCGGCTGTTTTCTGAGGCCTGCCATGATGACTGTGTTCTTAAATCTATTTTTTAACTTCATTTGAAGGAGCGCTGAATGCTGCATGTGACGATGGTGGGTTACGGAGCGATCGGCTCTGAGCTGATGCGCCTGTTTGCCGGCCATACAAAGGTGCGCATTGACCAGGTGATCACCAGCACGAATGGGCTGGCGGCGGCCCAACTCGCCCTAGGGTCTACAGTCTCGGTTGCGACCCGAATCGAGGATTTGCCGAACCGGCCAGATGTGTTGATCGAATGCGCTGGCCACAGCGCGTTATTGGCTCATGTTGTTCCCGCTTTGAGCCGCGGCATTGACTGCATCGTTGCGTCCACTGGCGCACTCGCCAACGCAGGCATGGCTGAGCGCCTGTCCGATGCCGCACAGGCTGGCGCGAGTCGGCTGCAACTCATTTCAGGCGCAATTGGGGCGATGGATGCGCTGGCAGCGGCGCAAATCGGAGGGCTGGACAAGGTCGTCTACGTGGGCCGCAAGCCGCCCTTGAGCTGGCTCGGCACGCCTGGCGAGTCCGTCGTGAACTTGGCCGAACTGACCCACGCTGCAACCTTGTTTGAAGGAAGTGCCCGTGATGCCGCCCGTCTGTACCCCAAAAATGCCAATGTCGCAGCGTCGCTGGCTTTGGCCGGTCTTGGCTTGGATGCGACCCAAGTGCGCTTGGTCGCCGATCCTTCGGTGACGCAAAACGTCCACAGCTTCACTGCGGCAGGGACGTTTGGTCAGATGACGTTCACGATCGAAGGGCGGGCCTTGCCAGACAACCCCAAGACTTCCGCCCTGACCGCGTACAGTTTGGCGCAAGCCCTGCTGAACCGAGTAGACACGCTGGGTTTTTAGCTTGCGGCTTGGCGGGCTCACAGCCAAGGCCGCTTTTGAGGGGCTCAAGCTTCTATAATTTTCAGCTCTACATTTGAAGACCCCGTCCCATTGCACAATAACGCGCCGTCTTCGTCCGACGATCTGAATAAGCACTCGTCCCATCCCATCTTTTATGGGATTTTTGGGCTGCTAGGGCTGCATGCCTTGGTCTGGGTTCTCGCTCACGGGATTGCCAATACCAATCTTGACAGCTATGCGGACATGCTGGAAAACTACGCATGGGGCCAAAACTTAGCGTGGGGCAGTGCCAAGCACCCGCCGTTTTTTGCCTGGGTCACTGGCGTTTGGTTTTTGATTTTCCCCACCATCGA
>JABMMH010000011.1 GCA_013205645.1 Polaromonas sp.
ACAAAAAAGCCTATGACTTGTTGATTCAAAGCGAGGCCGGTTTTTTGAGCATCACCGGCACACCGGAGCAGCCCAGCAAAGCTGGCAATTCGATCGCCGACATCGCCGCCGGCATGTATGCGTACACCAACATTTTGTCGGCTTTGATGCAGCGCGACAAAACTGGCGAAGGCTCGCACATCGATGTCTCCATGCTCGAGTCCTTGGGCGAGTGGATGGGTTTCCCGATGTACTACACCCTAGACGACGCTGCGCCACCGCCGCGCGCCGCCGCCGCCCACGCCACCATTTACCCCTACGGCCCGTTCGCTGCGGGCGATGGTCGAAAAATCATTTTGGGTCTGCAAAACGAGCGTGAATGGCTGCAGTTTTGCAACAAAGTTTTGTTGCAACCAGAGCTCGCCACCGACGCACGCTTTGACCGCAATGCGCTGCGCAGTGCGAATCGGGGCGAGCTGGAAGCCATCATCCTCAGCGCGTTCTCAAGCTTGAGCGCCGAACAAGTGGTGGAGCGTCTCGACAACGCGCAGATCGCCAACGCCAACATGAACAACATGGCCGACCTGTGGGCCCATCCACAACTGAAAGCGCGCGAGCGCTGGACGACAGTCGGCTCACCGGCTGGCGACTTACCCGCCCTGCTGCCACCCGGCAAGCAAAGCAGTTTTGACTACCGCATGGACGCGATTCCCAGCGTCGGTGAACACACGCAAGCCATCTTGGCTGAACTTGGAACCACGCTATGAGCCAACACAATCCGAGCGCCACAGCCACCCTCGCCGCCTTTGCCGCGAACCTGACCACCGCCGACATTCCAGACGCGGTGTTGCGCAAAACCGAAGACCTGTTTGTCGACTGGTTTGGCTCGGCCATCGGCGGCCACAACGCGCGCCCGGTCGACAGCCTGACGCGCTTTGCGCTGAGCATGGGGCCAGACCAAGGGCCTAGCGAAGTGCTCATCACGCGCAGTGGCAGCAGCCCTTACTTGGCCGCCATGGCGAACGCCAGCGCCTCGCATGTGGCCGAACAAGACGACGTGCACAACGGCTCGGTGTTTCACCCGGCCACGGTGGTTTTTCCGCCGGCGCTGGCGGTGGCGCAAGCCATTGGCGCCAGCGGCGCGCAGCTCATCACTGCGGTTGTGGCAGGTTATGAAGTCGGCATTCGGGTGGGTGAATTTCTGGGTCGTTCGCACTACAAAGTGTTCCACACCACCGGCACGGCGGGCACGCTGGCAGCAGCAGCAGCGGTTGGTCATTTGCTGGGCTTGAACCCCGCCCAAATGCAGCATGCTTTTGGGTCGGCCGGCACGCAATCGGCGGGCTTGTGGGAATTCTTGCGCACCGCCGCAGACTCCAAACAACTGCACACCGCGCATGCCGCTGGCGCTGGTTTGATGGCGGCTTACTTGGCCAAAGACGGCTTCACTGGCGCAGCCCAAATTTTGGAAGGCCCACAAGGCATGGCTGCCGGCATGTCAAGCGATGCCGACGTGCGCAAGCTCACCGACCGGCTCGGCAGCCGCTGGGCAACAGCCGAAACCTCGTTTAAATACCATGCCTCGTGCCGCCACACGCACCCGGCAGCAGACGCGCTGCTGCAAGTCATGCAAGATCACCAGTTGCAAGCGCACGACTTGGCGCGCGTGGTCACGCAGGTGCACCAAGGCGCAATCGATGTGCTGGGCCCGGTGACCCACCCCAGCACCGTGCACCAGAGCAAATTCAGCATGGGCACCGTTCTGGGCTTGGCTGCACGCTTTGGTCATGCCGGCTTGATCGAGTTTGACAAGCACTTCAGCGACACATTGACGACGGCACTGCGCGACAAAGTCGAGATGCAGCTGGACGCCGAAGTCGACGCCGCTTACCCGCAGCGCTGGATCGGCAAAGTCACTGTTCACACCACTGACGGCCGCGTGTTGCAAGGCCGTGTGGACGAGCCCAAAGGCGACCCCGGCAACACGCTCAGCCGCGATGAAATCACCGCCAAAGCGCTGCGTCTGGCCGCTCACAGCGGCGGCGCCAGCGCCGGCGACATGCAGGCGTCCATCGCAGAGCTTTGGCAAGTCATGCAGTGGCCGCGTGTCGGCCGCTTGCTGCTGGCGGCACCATGAGTTCATCCTTGAATTCGCACTTGCTAAGCGAGGCTCGCTCGTTTTTATTTGTCCCGGGAAATCGGCCAGAACGCTTCGACAAAGCCTTGGCCAGCCCAGCCGACATGGTGATTGTCGACCTTGAAGACGCCGTGCCAGCAGTCGACAAAGCAGCTGCCCGTATTGCATTGGCAGCAGCTTGGCAGCAGTGGCCAACGGCGCAGCGTGCGCGCGTGCTGGTTCGCATCAATGCGGCGCAGACCGCCGATCATCTGGACGATTTGGCGTGGCTACCTCAACTGCCCGATCTGTCAGCGGTGATGGTGCCGAAAGCCGAAAAAGTGACGGATCTGACAGGCGTGCAAGGCGCGCTTGGAACGCCAGCGCCGGCCTTGATTCCGATCATTGAATCCGCCGAAGGTCTGGCCAACGTCGACGCGCTGGCCCGGATCGAAAACGTGCTGCGACTGGCTTTTGGCAACCTCGACTTTCAGGCGGATCTGGGTATGGCCTGCGGCGCTGATGAAGCCGAGCTGGCCCCAGTTCGCATCGCCATCGTGGTCGCGTCGCGCCGTGCTGGTTTGGCGGCACCGATGGACGGCGTCACCACCGACACCCAAGACATGGGCCGCGTGCAGACCGATGCAGCCCGCAGCCTGCGCTTTGGCTTTGGCGCCAAGCTGTGCATTCATCCTTTGCAAGTGGCGGCAGTGCATGCCGCATTTGCGCCCACTGCCGCGCAAATAGAGTGGGCCCAGCGCGTGTTGCAAGCCGAAGCCGCAGCCGGTGGCGGCGCCTTCACAGTGGACGGCCGCATGGTCGACCCACCAGTGCTCAAGCTGGCCCGGCAATGTTTGGCGATGGCGCGCACGGACCACACGCCCAAAGCCGCCCATTAAGCCAAAAAAGCGACCAAAACCAAGGGTTTTACAGGATGACAGCTAGGCTTTTGATCGAAAATAATCGCTACCTTTGACTTCTAACAAAGGGAATAATGATGAAGCAGCAATTGAAGTCAGTCTTGGTGGGATGCCTAGTGGCCAGCAGCTTGGGTCTGGCACACGCCCAGACCTACCCGGATCGGCCTATCTCGCTGGTGGTCCCGTTCGCGGCTGGTGGCCCGACCGACGTGGTCGCCCGCATGATCGCCATTCCAATGGGCAAGTCCCTCGGGCAAACCGTGCTGGTGGAGAACACTGTTGGTGCCG
>JABMMH010000349.1 GCA_013205645.1 Polaromonas sp.
ATGCTGCTCCAAGGCCGTGAAGACGGCTGCGAAGGAGCCGTTACAGCCTTGCTTAAAAAACTCGAATCACCGGCCCACGGTGCCCGCGCCACGGCTGACCCTGCAGGCATCGACCCTCTGGGTTTTCAGTCGCCGCTGTCGTCGGCGCCGGCCTCTACCGCGGTCTTCTCTTTCTCGGGCGGTGCTGACAAGGGCCGGGCGAAGGACAAATCCGGCAAAGCTGACAAGTCCCGAAAAGCCGGCAACACCAAGGCCCGCGACGCTCGGGACGTCAGCGCGAGCCGTGCTCGGCCCTCGTTGTGGCGCTGGGTTTTGTCAATTGTTGTGTTGGGCAGTATTTCGGTGGGCGTGACCGCTTGGCTTCACCCGCATGTATTTACCATTGACAGTGCTCAGCTGACGCAGCGCTGGGCGAACCTCAGCGGCAACGCGGCGCCGCCAGCGCCGCCAGCACCGCCTGCAGCCACGCCTTCGGTCGCGCTGGAGCCGGCTGCGCCGGCCATTCCAACTGAGCCACTGACTGAACCACGGACTGAGCCAACAGTCCCAGCCGCAGCGGTTCTCAGCCCCGTCGTTCTGGCTCTGCCATTGCCAGTACCGCCTGTTGTCGGCATCATCGAGCCCGCTGCTGAGGCTTTGGAAAATCAGGCTTGGATCAACGCCATGCCCGCAGATTCGTTTGTGGTGCAGTACGCCGCCATGCCGACTTTTCAGGCGGCAACCGCTTGGAAAAATGGGATTCCGGCATTGCGTCAGGCCCGTATCGTCGCGGTCTACCGTCCACGCGTGACATTGGCCTACTTCGTGGTGATTTCAGGTCCGTCGACGTCGCGCGCGCTGGCCACTGAGTCAGGTAGCGCTCGCGGTAAGCCCGCCGGTGCTTGGGTGCGCACGGCACGCTCACTGCGCGATCAATTCAATACAGAGCCGGTTGCTGCCGGCCCGCTCCAGGAGTCAAGACCATGAACGAACCTCAGCTGATCAGAAACGATTCTCCGCACCAAGTCAGCATGGCAGAGGGGACCAATCAGGCCATCGGCAAAAAAGGCGAAGCCTTGGCGCCCTTGGAACAAACAGTGACTGTCGAGACTGACGCACCCGTGATCGAACATTCGGTGTCTGACGTGATGGTGGCTGTACCCGAGACTGCCTTGGAAGCCTCCGCGGTTGAGCAGCCGACGTTTGAGCGAGAAGTCAAAGAAGCGCACGCGCGGGTGCCGGAGTCCTTGCCCGAGCCACCAAAAGCGGTCTTTGTGCCGGCGCCGGCTGTCGTGGCCAGCCCAGCGCCAGCACCTGCTACCGCGCGTGTTGAGCCGAGCTACCTCGCAGCAGCGCCGGTTGTCACCCCGCAAAACATGCTACCGATGGACTTTCCAGCCCGCGTCATCAATCTCAAAATTGAAAGCGACAAGGTGCGTTCGAAACTAGAAGCCTTGCAAGCTTCGATTCGCAACTGACGCGCGCCAACACCTCTATTGAACGGCGCAAGCCTTGGAACACACATGTCAAACACCAGCCCACCCCCAGCCGCAGAGACTCTGACAGCCGCCGATCCTGCCGCTGAAACGGTAGATTCACAAGCAGCGGCAGATGCCGCAGCACTCGGCACAGACGAAGATTTGACCGATATGCGGCTGGCGCTGATGGATTCCGCCGAACTGGCCACCCGTGCCGCGGGCCTAGCGGCCGACGCCGGCGTTCAACTGCGTGTGGTGTCCAAGGAATTACTGGGTGCAACCCACTCGCAGCGGAAATTTTCGATCATTTTGGTGGTCGTTGGTGCCTCCCTGATGCTGGTGGCGGGCGGGGTTTTCGCTGCATTGGCTTGGCGCTTGCAAGCCCGCGTGAATCAACTCGACGAGATGGTGCTGGCAGTTGGCAAGCGCGTTGTCGGCATGGATGCGTCGATGGAGTCTGTGGGTGCGGTCCAAGATGCGTTGCAATCACTCTTGCTCAAGCAAGAGGCGATTGCCGCCTCGCAAGTGAAGATAGACGGGCGTTTGGACGAGGCCATCAAAAGCACCCAAGGCATGCCCGAGCTGACCGCCAAACAGGTGGATCTCAAAACCCAGGCGATGAGTCAGCAGGTTACGGCCATGGACGGGCGGCTGAAGGCCCAAGCCGGCGCCTTGTCAACGCTGTCGAGTCAAATGAAGGGTTTACAAGGCGCCTTGGGCGACAGCAGTGTTGCACGCCGTGAGATGGAAGCGCAATTGCGCAAGCAGCGAGAAAACCAAAACGCGGAAACGGCAGCCAACTCAGCCGCTGCGGCAGCTGTGCGCAATCGCGAACGCATGCTGCAATACCCGCGCGCGCAAGCTGCTGAAAAACCCTGAAGCTCAGGATGCCAGGGAGATGTGCGAGACCGTTGCAGCAGGCCGCAGGTCGTATTTGTGGATTTTTTCAATCAAGGTGGTGCGCTGCAA
>JABMMH010000043.1 GCA_013205645.1 Polaromonas sp.
AGGTGGCGACGTGCTGGTGGGCGCTTCGGCCAAACGCCAAGCCGTCACCAACCCCCGCAACACCTTGTACGCGGTCAAGCGTCTGATCGGTCGCAAATTCGCTGAAAAAGAAGTGCAAAAAGACATCGATCTGATGCCTTACAAAATTGTCGCCGCCGACAACGGCGACGCTTGGGTGCAAGTGCACGACAAGCAACTCTCGGCTCAACAAGTCAGCGCCGACATCTTGCGCAAGATGAAGAAAACCGCTGAAGACTATCTGGGTGAAGCGGTCACAGAAGCCGTCATCACCGTGCCGGCCTACTTCAACGACGCGCAGCGTCAAGCCACCAAAGACGCTGGCCGGATTGCCGGTCTGGATGTCAAACGCATCATCAACGAGCCAACGGCAGCAGCCTTGGCCTTTGGCCTCGACAAGCAAGAAAAAGGCGATCGCAAGATTGCGGTGTATGACTTGGGCGGCGGTACCTTCGACATTTCCATCATCGAAATTGCCGACGTTGACGGTGAAAAACAATTTGAAGTGCTGTCGACCAATGGCGACACTTTCTTGGGCGGCGAAGACTTCGACCAACGCATCATCGACTTCATCATCGATGAGTTCAAGAAAGAATCCGGCGTCAACCTGAAGAGCGACGTGCTGGCTCTGCAGCGCCTGAAAGAAGCCGCCGAAAAAGCCAAGATCGAACTGTCGAGCAGCGCCCAGACCGACATCAACCTACCTTACATCACCGCCGATGCATCCGGTCCAAAACACCTGAACATCAAGATGACACGCGCCAAGCTGGAAAGCTTGGTCGACGAGTTGATTGAGCGCACGATTGCACCTTGCCGCATGGCCGTCAAAGACGCCGGCATCGACGTCAGCGCTATTCATGACGTGATTCTGGTTGGCGGCATGACCCGCATGCCCAAGGTCCAGGAAAAGGTCAAAGAATTCTTCGGCCGTGAGCCACGCAAAGACGTCAACCCCGACGAAGCTGTCGCCGTTGGCGCTGCCATTCAGGGCCAAGTGTTGTCGGGTGACCGCACCGACGTTTTGCTGTTGGACGTGACACCGTTGTCCCTGGGTATCGAAACCATGGGCGGCGTCATGACCAAGATGATCAAGAAGAACACGACCATCCCGACCAAGTTTGCGCAAACCTTCTCGACCGCTGAAGACAACCAGCCAGCGGTCACGATCAAGGTGTTTCAGGGAGAGCGCGAGATCGCTTCCGGCAACAAAGGCCTTGGCGAATTCAACCTCGAAGGCATTCCACCCGCATCGCGTGGCACGCCACAAATTGAAGTGTCGTTTGACATCGACGCCAACGGCATCTTGCACGTAGGCGCCAAAGACAAAGGCACCGGCAAAGAAAACAAGATCACCATCAAGGCCAACTCCGGTTTGACCGAAGCTGAGATCCAGCAGATGGTGAAAGACGCTGAGCTGAATGCAGCATCCGACAAAGAAAAAGTCGAGTTCGTTCAAGCCAAGAACAACGCAGAGGCGATGGTCCACAGCGTGCGCAAGTCTCTGGGCGAGTACGGCGACAAGCTGGACGCGGGCGAGAAAGAGAAAATCGAAACCGCCATCAGCGAGATGGAAGAAGCGCTCAAAGGCGAAGACAAAGTCGCCATTGAAAGCAAAAACGCCGCGCTGATGGAAGCCAGCCAGAAGTTGGGCGAGAAAATGTACGCCGACATGCAAGCCAGCCAAGCGGAACAAACCGCAGCGGCCGGCCCGAGTGGCACGGCTGGTAACGATGCCAAAGCAGCCGACGATAATGTCGTTGATGCTGAGGTCAAAGAAGTCAAAAAGGGTTAAACCTTTCTTCGGGCCTCGGCCCGTTGCCTCAAAGCGGAATCCGGGCGCAGCCCTTGATTCCGCTTTCCTGCTTTGGGATAGACCCAAACTTTTTCACTGAATACGCAGTTTCATGGCCAAAAAAGATTATTACGACACACTGGGCGTACCCAAAAACGCCAGCGAAGAGGACATCAAAAAAGCCTATCGCAAACTCGCGATGAAGCACCACCCGGACCGCAATCAAGGTGATGGCTCTAAGGCGGCTGAAGAGAAATTCAAAGAAGGCAAAGAAGCCTACGAGATGCTGTCGGACCCCAACAAACGTGGGGCCTACGACCAGTATGGCCATGCCGGTGTCGACCCGAACAGGGGCGGTGGTGGCGGAGGCGGTGGACCTGAAGGTTTTGGCGGTTTTGCCGAGGCCTTTGGCGACATCTTTGGCGATGTGATGGGTGGCCGCAACCAGCAGCGCGGTGGCCGTCAGGCTTTTCGCGGCGGCGATCTCAGCTACGCGATGGAAGTCACCCTCGAAGAGGCGTCCAACGGCAAAGATGCACAAATTCGCATTCCCAGCTGGGACGACTGTCGCACCTGCCAAGGCAGCGGCGCCAAACCCGGCACCAAGGTTGCCACCTGCACCACTTGCCACGGCCACGGCGTGGTGCAAATGCGCCAAGGCTTTTTCAGCGTTCAGCAAAACTGCCCCCAGTGCAAAGGCACCGGCAAACTCATTCCAGAACCCTGCGTGGCTTGCCACGGCGTTGGCAAGACCAAAACAAACAAGACCCTCGAAGTCAGAATTCCAGGCGGCATTGACGACGGCATGCGCATCCGCTCCACCGGCAACGGCGAGCCCGGCACCAACGGCGGTCCACCCGGCGATCTCTACATTGAAATTCGCATCAAGAAGCACGACATTTTTGAACGCGAAGGCGACGACTTGCATTGCGTGGTGCCCATCAGCTTTCCGCGCGCCTCGCTCGGCGGTGAGATTGAAGTACCGACACTCTCAGGCAAGGCGGCCATCGACATTCCTGAAGGCACACAAGCTGGCAAACAGTTCCGACTGCGCGGCAAAGGTATCAAAGGGGTGCGCTCTAGCTACCCGGGCGACCTCTACTGCCACATCGCCGTCGAAACCCCGGTGAAGTTGACCGAGCACCAGCGCAAGCTGCTGAAGGAATTTGAAGAGTCACTGAAAAAAGGCGGGGCCAAGCACTCACCCACGGAAGAAGGCTGGACTGACAAGTTGAAGAACTTCTTCAACGCTTGATCAAACACCGATGTAGCGGTGCCAGACATCGGGCTGAGCGCTCAGCGCTGCTGAGCTGCCCTGCCAGACCACCCTGCCCCGCTCGATGATGGTGTGCTGGTCGGCCAAGCCGATCAGCTTTTGTACATACTTGTCGATGACCAGAATGCTTTGACCGGCATTCTTCAGCGTCGCCAAACAGCGCCAGATGTCTTCGCGCACCAGCGGTGCCAGCCCTTCGGTGGCTTCGTCCAGAATCATCAGGTGCGGATTGGTCATCAAAGCCCGGCCAATCGCCAGCATCTGCTGCTCACCACCAGACAACTGGTTGCCCATGTTGCGCGCCCGCTCCTTGAGCCGGGGAAACAAATGATAGACGCGCTCCAGCGTCCAGGGCTCGGTGCTGTGGCAGCGGTTGGCGGCAAAGGCCAGCAGGTTTTCTTGCACCGACAAGGTGGCAAAAATCATGCGACCTTCAGGCACCAGCGCCATGCCCATGCGTGCGATTTTGTCCGTGCTCAGGTGCTCGATACGCTCGCCTAAAAAACGCACAGAGCCGCCGCTGGCCCGACTCAAACCCATGATGGAGCGCACTGTCGTGGTCTTGCCCATGCCGTTGCGCCCCAGCAGCGTGGCAGCCTCACCGGCGCGCATAGACAAGCCGATGCCGAACAACACTTGGCTGCTGCCGTAGGCCGTCTGCAGATTCTCGATTTCAAGCAATTGGGTCATGTCAAAGCACGGCCTCGTCGTCGCCCAGGTAGGCGCGCCTGACCTCGGGGTTGTCGCGTATGGCTTGGGCTGAACCGGTGGCGATCACTTGACCGGCAACCAGAACAGAAATCGTATCGGCTAAGCGGAACACCGCGTCCATGTCGTGCTCGACCAGCAAGATCGTGACGTCACCGCGCAGGCTTTGCAGCAAAGCCACCATGCTCTCAGACTCGTCGGGCCCCATCCCTGCCATGGGTTCGTCGAGCAGCAGCAAGTGCGGTTTGGCGGCCAGCACCAAACCCAGCTCCAACTGGCGTTGCTGGCCATGAGACAGCAGTCCCGACAGCGTGTTCAGCCGCGGCCCCAGCCCGACACGCTCGGCCACCGCAGCGGCATCGGCATAACGCACTGATTCACTGCGCGCAGATGCCCAAAAGCGCACGCTGCTGCCGCTGCGGGCTTGCACCGCTAACGCGATGTTGTCGAGCACCGAGAGCTTGTTGAAAATACGGGTGATCTGGTAGGAGCGCAGCAAACCGCGCAAAGCGCGTTGGTGCATAGGCATTGCGGTGATGTCTTGCCCTGCAAAGTGGACACTGCCTGCATCAGACTTGAGCGCACCGGAGATCTGATGAATCAAGGTGGTTTTGCCGGCGCCGTTTGGGCCGATCAAGGCGTGCAGCGCACCCGACTTCACATGCAGGCTCGCCTGGTCGGTGGCCGCAAAACCGCCAAAGCGCTTGACCAGCCGGTCGACGTGCAGAAGAGCGTCAGACAAGGCAGACATCAGCGAGCCTTCCGTCGTTTGAGCAAGCTGGCCAGACCATTGGGTGCGGCCAACACCACCAGCAACAAGACCACGCCCAGACCGAGTTGCCAGTGAATGGTGTGGTGGCTCAACAGTTCTTCAAGCAACAAAAAGAACACTGCACCCAGAAAACCGCCGTAGAGGTAACCCACGCCACCCAGAATCACCATCACCATCAACATGCCAGACTGGCTCCACTGCATGATGGACGGGCTGACAAAACCGCCCAGATTGGCCAACAAGACACCCGACAGCCCGGCCATCGCACCCGCCAGCGTGAAGGCCACCAACTTGTAGCGGTAGACCGGAAAACCAATCGCCGTCATGCGGGTTTCGTTTTCACGGATGGCTTGCAGCACATGACCGAAGCGGGCATTCAGCAGCCGCGCCACGGCATAGATCGACAGCACGACCAGCAACAAGGTGACGTAATAAAAGTCACTGTCACGCGTCAGATCCACACCGCCGCCAATGTCTGAGCGCGCCAGCATCTGCAGCCCGTCATCGCCGCCGTAGGTCTTGATCGAGACCGCCAAAAAATAAAGCATCTGAGCAAACGCCAGCGTGATCATGATGAAGTACACACCTTGGGTGCGCAGGCTGATGGCACCGATGACGAGCGCAAACAGCGCACTCACACCCATCGCCAGCGGCCAGACAACCCAGGCATTGCCAAGCCCATGCTGCGTGGCAATCGCCACCGCATAAGCCCCGACGCCCATGAAGGCCGCATGACCAAAACTGACCATGCCGCCAAAACCCAAAATCAGATTCAAGCTGGTCGCAGCCAGCGCAAAGATCAAAATGCGGCTGGCCAGCGTGACATAAAACTCAGCGTCTGCGGCACTGGCCAAAAGCGGAAAAGCCAACAACAGCAACAGCGTCGGCAAAGCCCAACGCCAGTGCAGCGGGTGGTCCAAAATGCTGGCGGCTTTATCCATGGGTCGGGAACAGGCCGCGCGGCTTGAAGAAAAGAACCGTCGCCATCAGCAGATAAATCAACACCGACGCAACGGCCGGCGCGGCATTGGCCGCCGCCGCAGGCGACATCAACTGAGCAAACACCATCGGCATGAAAGTACGGCCCGCTGTGTCGATGATGCCGACAAACAGTGCGCCCAAAAAAGCCCCCCGAATAGAGCCAATGCCGCCAATCACGACGACCACAAATGCCACTATCAAAATGCTTTCGCCCATGCCCACTTGCACCGCCATCACCGGGCCCAGCATGCCGCCAGCCACGCCGCACAAAGCAGCACCCGCAGCAAACACAGCGGTAAAAAGTTTGGGAACATCCACGCCCATGGCCATCGCCATCTCGCGGTTAGCAGCCCCTGCGCGCACCTGCATACCCAGCCGTGTGCGCGTGATCACCCAGTACATCAACAGCGCCACCAGCAGGCCGACGCCGATGATGAACAAACTGAAGGAAGCGTAATAAAAACCGCTGAAGATTTCCACCGGCCCCGACAGGCTGTCCGGCGTGCTGAGAGCCACCGGCTGCGAGCCCCAGATCAGGCGCACACCTTCATTGCAGATCAACAAAATCGCGAAGGTGCCCAGCACCTGCGACAAATGATCGCGCTGGTAAAAGCGCCGCAGAATGGTCAGCTCCAGCAGTGCGCCAAAGGCGGCTGCGCCCATCACACCAAACAGCAAACCCCACCAATAGTTGCCAGTCGCCGCCGTGATGCTGGCGATCAAATAAGCCCCCACCATGTAGAGCGAACCATGGGCCAGATTGATCATGTCCATGATGCCGAACACCAAGGTCAAACCAGCCGCCAGCAAAAAAAGCATGAGGCCGAACTGCAAGCCGTTCAAGGCTTGCTCTAGCAGCATGATGTGGTTCAAACGCCAGCCGGCATTTTGCAGCTACCGACATAGGCATCGGCGTGGTTTTTCAGCACGACACCCATGGTCCGGTTGGTCACGCGGCCTTTGGCGTCCTTGACGATCACACGCAGGTAGTAGTCTTGAATCGGAAACTGGTTCTTGTTGAATTTGAAGGGGCCACGCACCGACGCAAAGTTGGCCGCTTGCAGCGCCTTGCGCACGGCGGCCTTGTCGCTAAGTTGGCCTTTGCTGTCGCGCACAGCAGAGTCAATCAGCAGCGCCGCGTCATAGCCCTGCGAGGCGTACAGGGACGGCAGGCGGCCATATTCTTTTTCAAATTCGGCTACAAAGCGTTTGTTGGCCGGGTTGTTCATGTCGTGGCCCCATTGGCTGGTGTTGAACATGCCCAGCATGGACTCGCCAACAGCCTTGATCACGTCCTCGTCACCTGAAAAGCCAGGCGCAAACAGCGTCATGTCCTTGGACAGGCCAGCCGCCACAAACTGCTTGATGAAGTTGATGCCCATGCCGCCCGGCAGAAAGATGTAGACCGCATCTGCCTTGGAGGCGCGCAGCTGTGAGATTTCGGTGCCGAAGTTCAGCTGGTTCAGCGCGGGCAAGGTCTCAGAGGCAATTTCGCCTTTGTAGTAACGCTTGAAGCCGCTGATAGCGTCTTTGCCTGCCGGGTAGTTGGGGGCTATCACGGCGACGCGCTTGAAGCCTTTTTCCTGCACGACTTGGCCAACGGCTTCGTGCAGATTGTCGTTTTGCCAAGAGGCGCTGAAAAAGTAGGGATTGCACTGCTCACCGGCATACTGCGAGGGACCCGCATTGGCGCTGACGTAGAAGGTCTTCGACGCAAAGGTTGGCGCGCCGACGGCCAACATGACATTGGAAAACACCACGCCGGTCATGAAGTCCACCTTGTCGCGCTTGATCAGGCGGTCAGCCGTCTGGCGACCGACATCCGGGCTGCCTTGGTCGTCGGCAATGATGATTTCAGCAGGCCTGCCGCCCAGCTTGTTACCCGCCAGTTTGACGGCCAACTGAAAACCGTCACGAATGTCCACCCCCAAGCCTGCGCCGGGACCCGACAGCGTGCTCAGCAGGCCAACCTTCACCGGCTCGGTGGACTGGGCCGAGGCCGCCATGGCAACACCGGCAGCCGCAGCCAGCAGCGTCATACGAAGGGGACGAAAATCGGGTACAAACATGGAATGCTTCCTTTCGATCATTGAACAGGGCGGCGTGCAAAGCAATAGCTCAGGCCAAGTCGGTGATCATATCCGTCACGCTGCAAAAGACCTTGGCAAGTCAGTTGCCACGCTTAGTAGCGCCTGCGCCGGACTGAAGTCTGCCCTATAGTCTGAAACCTTTCCCTCTAACGCACCCGATCCCCATGAAAACAAAAGCTGCTGTCGCCTGGAAATCAGGCCAACCCCTGACCATTGAAACCGTGGACCTGCAAGGGCCGAAATTTGGCGAGGTGCTGATCGAGATCAAGGCCACCGGTATTTGCCATACCGACTATTACACGCTGTCAGGCGCTGACCCTGAAGGCATCTTCCCGGCGATTTTGGGCCATGAAGGCGCCGGTATTGTGGTTGACGTTGGCCCGGGCGTGACCTCGCTGCAAAAAGGCGACCACGTTATTCCGCTTTACACGCCAGAGTGCCGCCAGTGCAAATACTGCCTGTCGCGCAAAACCAATTTGTGCCAGTTGATTCGCGGCACCCAAGGCCAGGGCCTGATGCCCGACGCCACCAGCCGCTTCAGCATGGACGGTCAACCGATCTTCCATTACATGGGCACCTCGACCTTCAGCAACTACACCGTCGCCCCCGAAATCTCGCTGGCCAAAATCCGCAAGGACGCGCCGTTTGACAAGGTCTGCTACAT
>JABMMH010000350.1 GCA_013205645.1 Polaromonas sp.
TGTCCGCTGTGACCACGCCTTGCCGACGCAGTGACGCCGTGACCATGGCCGGCTTGGCGCGGCGCAAGGCCGCTTCCATGACGCTGGGCGAGGGATAGCGCGCCGTGCCGAGCAGCAAGCGGCTCTGGAAGGTTTCGCCGTAGAGGACCAGCGTGTCGGTGGCGGCTGAGGTTGATGCGTCGTTCATGAATAGGTTCCTGGCTGTGTGGCTGGTTCGGCCATCGTTTTAGCCGCCGGTGATAGGGGCAATGATTTCGATCTGGTCGCCGTCTTTGAGCGGCGTCGCAGCGTATTGGGTTTTGGGCACGAACTGCAGGTTCAGTGCCGTCGCAAAAGGTGGCCGTGCGTTAGCCAAGGTTAGTGCGTCGGCGAGTGTGGCGGCAGCGTCTATGTCGTGCGGAATGCGGTTCACAAAGATTTGCATACGGGCCTATCGGAAAGGTGTTCAACCCGCAGGTCAAAATTGCGGGCCAGCTCGCTGTCTCCGGTGTTCAGGAGTTCCATCACGACGTCCAGCATGGCCGGCGCAATCAAAAAACCATGGCGGTACAAGCCGTTGATTTGCATGGAGCGCTCGCCGTTGAAGCGCACGGCGGGCAGGTTGTCGATCAAGGTCGGGCGGCATTGTGTGGAGATTTCAAGCAGCCGCGCTTCGGCAAAACCCGAGTGCACTGAGTACGCAGCGCTGAGCAGTTCAAGCGCCGAACGAACGCTGGCCGGTGACATGTCTTCGGATTCAATCTCGGTCGCACCAATGACAAAAACATGGTCTTCTTTGGGCGCAATATAAAGTGGGTAACGCGGATGCACCAGACGCACCGGCCGCAGCAGCGTGACCTCAGGCGCATGCACCCGCACCACTTCACCGCGCACGCCGCGCAGGCCTTGCCACTCGGGTTTGGCACCCAAACCACGGCAGTCAAACACCCAGTCGGGTTGGCCCGTTGCACCGGTTGTACTGGGTTGACCGGGCGAAAACTCTTCCGGTGATCGCGGGCTGTTCCAGTGCAGCTCGACTTTGAGTTGTTCCAGCTGATGCAGCAAGGCCGCCAGCAGTTGCCGGTTGTCGAGCTGGCCTTCGCCCGGTAAATAAAGGCCTTGCGCAAAGCGCTGACCGAGCGCGGGTTCGATTGCGCTGATGGCTGCCGCGTCCAGTGTTTGGGCGGCTTGCAACTCGGGCATGGCGCGGGCGGTGGTGTCGAGCTGGCGCTGAAAGCGAGAGGCCTCGGCCGTGTCTTGGCGGTGCCAGACGATCAAGGTGCCGTTGTGCTGAAAGAAGGTCGGCAGCGTTAACTGTGCGATGAGTTCGGGCCAGCGCTTGAGACCGTGGTTGCCCATGCGGACCACGCCGCTTTCAGTCACCGCAGATTCCGCCAGCGGTGCCAGCATGGCCGCAGCAGCGCGGGCGGCAGAGGTGGTGGCATCTGATGCGCCAGCTTCGTGCACCGTCACCCGGTGGCCGGCTTGGGCCAACGTCACAGCCAGCAGCCGGCCCATGAGGCCAGCACCGAGAACAAGCATGTGAGCACTGGGAGCGCTAGAAGCGCGGAGAGCGGTTGTCATTGAATCCATCTGAAGTTAATGCAGGTGGACAAAACAAGAGCGCGCTGGGCAAAAACGGCACTGTCTGAAAACTTCCCACGCCAGCATGATCTGGATCGGGTCTTAGGGTTTTTCTCAGACCAGCTGTGAAGCCAGACACCCCTGTTTCATCCGTAGCATTAATTAAATCACAAGTTGCTTGGCTGGAAGCTTGGCGGCTCATTGAAGGCACTTTAGCCGTGTGATTTGCCCGATAATTTTGCCATGAGCACTTACGCCTTCCCCATCTCTCACCACCGCTATGCCCGGGTCTTGTCGATTGCTGGTTCGGACAGCGGCGGCGGTGCCGGCATTCAGGCCGACCTGAAAACCTTCAGCGCCTTGGGCTGCTACGGCATGACCGCCATCACCGCCTTGACCGCACAAAATACGCTGGGCGTGAGCGGTATTCACGCCGTGCCGCCCGAATTTTTGAAGGCGCAATTGCAGGCGGTGATTGAAGACATCGGTGTCGATGCGGTGAAAATCGGCATGTTGCATTCGCCAGAGGTGGTCAAGGTCGTGGCTTGGGCGATTCGCCACTATCAGCTGGAGAACGTGGTACTGGACCCGGTGATGGTGGCCACCAGTGGCGACCGTTTGATTGAGCAAGAAACCGTTCAAGTGTTGCGCCAAGAACTTTTTCCGTTGGTCAGTGTGATCACGCCGAATCTGGACGAGGCGGCTTTGCTGTTGGGTCGGCCGATTGAACACGCTGACCAGCTAGACCAAGCCGCAAGCGATTTGCTGGCGATGGGCGCGCGCGCTGTCTTGCTCAAGGGCGGCCACTTGCAGGGGCAAGCGGTGGTGGATGTGTTGGCCGAAGCGGGTCAGCCTTGGCTGCACCTGCGCTCTGAGCGCATCGCCAGTAAAAACGTGCACGGCACGGGCTGCACGCTGTCGTCAGCCATTGCTTCGCACCTTGCGCTGGGGCTGCCGCTGCGACAAGCTGTGCAGCAGGCGCGGGTTTATATTTTGGCCGCTATTGCTGCCGGTGCGGCGGTTGAAACCGGCTTAGGCCACGGGCCGCTGAATCATGGTTTTGCGCCTGTGCCGCTTCACTTCATCACCAAGCCGCCGTCGACCACCAGCACCTGACCGGTCATGAAGCGGCTCCAGTCGGAGGCCAAGAA
>JABMMH010000351.1 GCA_013205645.1 Polaromonas sp.
GGTCACCAACCAGCCTTGAGCGTAGGGCGGACAGACGCCAAAGAACAACAACCGGAGACAAACCCATGAAAAACTTCACCCACAGACTGCTGACTGCAGCGAGCATGCTGGCTTTTGCTGTCAGCGTGCAAGCGCAGGGCACGTACCCAAACAAACCCATCCGGATGATCATTCCGCTGGCTGCCGGTAGCGCCGTTGACAACGCAGCCCGCGTGCTGGCGCAAAAAATGTCGGAGGGTTTGGGCCAGAGCATCGTGATTGAAAACATCACCGGCTCTTCTGGTTTGATCGGTGCGGACCGCGTCGCCAAGGCCGCCCCAGACGGCTACACCATCGGCGGTTTCAACGACAGCATCTTGACCATGGTGCCGCATATTTATGCCAGCGTGCCCTGGAACGCACTGACTGACTTTGACCCCCTGTCACTGGCGGCTACCGTCGAATGGGGCATGGTGGTGAAGGCTGACTCGCCCTACAAAACAGTCGCAGACTTCATCGCTGCAGCAAAAGCATCGCCAGGCAAGCTGAACTACAGCTCTGGCGGCAACGGCAGCCCGCAGCATCTGGCCATGGCACTTTTCGCATCGCGCGCTGACATCAAAGTCACGCACATTCCCTACAAAGGCGCCACGCCTGCGGCGGTCGCTGCGGCCGCTGGCGAGGTAGATGTCGCGCTGCAAGGGCTCGGTACTGTGACATCGCTGATTCAGGGCAACCGACTTCGCCTGCTCGCCGTCAGCACCGAAAAGCGTTTAGCGCAGTACCCCAACGTGCCGACCATCGACGAGTCCGGCCTGAAGAACTTTTTCTTCAACTCTTGGTTTGCGATGGTCATGCCGACCGGCACGCCCAAGGCCATGGTTGAACGCCTGAACAGCGAGATGCGCAAAGCCCTGGCAGACCCGGCCACCCGCGACAAATTGGTCGCGCTTGGCGTCACCTTGCGTGGCTCTTCGGCGCAAGAACTCGGCGTCGCAACCAAGGCGCAGTTCGAGATGTACCGCAAGTTGATCCAAGACAACAACATCAAGTCTGACTGAGCGCCTAGCTGCTTAATAGATAAGCAGGGTCTGCAAAGCCAAGGCTGGTGTCACATTCTTGGGTTGTGCAGGTGCTTATCCACAGCCTAGAGCACAGTCCGTGGGTGTAACTTTGTTCACCAAAAAGCACGTGTGATTGAACAAGGCTTGATCGCCGTTGCCGGCCTAGACGTTTATGCCGACGAACCGAACGTGCCCGAACGACTGCTGCGCCTCGACAACGCCGTGCTGTTATCGAACCTGGCGGCTTACTTCGAAACCGGCCGCGTCAAGGTATTGGAACCTTCGGCGACCTAGGGTTTACGCGATTGAGAAACGGCTGGAGGCTTGTAGGATAGCTTTGATCAAACATCAACTACCAACAAGCCCTGAAAGCCGAAGTCCTCAACATGTCTAAAGTGATCATCACCTGCGCCGTCACGGGCGCCATCCACACGCCTTCGATGTCGCCCTACCTGCCGATCACGCCGGAGGAAATCATCGAAGCTTCGGTGGGTGCGGCTGAAGCCGGCGCGGCCATCATTCATCTGCACGCGCGTGACCCGGTCACCGGTAAGCCGGATCAAACCCCTGAGGCGTTTGCCAAGTTCCTGCCGCAAATCAAAGCCCGAACCAACGCGGTGCTCAACCTCACCAGCGGCGGCTCGCCGTACATGAAAATTGATGAGCGCATTCAACCGTCCATGCGTTTCGCGCCGGAGGTTGCATCGCTCAACATGGGCTCGTTCAACTTCGCCTTGTTCCCCATGTTGGAGCGCTTCACCGAGTTCAAACACGCGTGGGAGCGTGAAGCCCTAGAGGGCAGCCGCGACCTGATTTTTCGCAACACCTTCAAAGACATTGAATACGCGCTAGCCGCTTGCTCAGCCAACCAGACCCGCTTTGAGTTCGAGTGCTACGACATCGGCCACCTGTACAACCTGGCCCACTTCATGGACCGCGGCTTGGTCAAAGGGCCGCTGTTTGTGCAGTCGGTTTTTGGCATCTTGGGTGGCATTGGCGTGCACCCAGAAGACGTCATGCACATGCGTCGCACGGCAGACCGGCTGTTTGGCAAAGCGTACCAATGGTCGGTGCTAGGCGCTGGTAAAAACCAGCTGCGCATTGCGGCCATGAGCGCGGCCATGGGCGGCCATGTTCGGGTCGGACTTGAGGACAGCCTGTGGCTGGGCAAGGGCACGCTGGCCAAGAGCAATGCCGAACAAGTCAGGCAAGTGCGGCAAATCATCGAAGGTCTCGGTCATGAGGTCGCCACGCCCGATGAAGCCCGTCAAATGCTGGCGCTCAAGGGCGCAGAAAATGTGCGCTTTTAATCCCAGTCGCCAGCCAGCCCCCGAGCTTGCCTGATGGCCTGCGCAGCGACAGAGATGTCATCCAAGATAGCTTGCCGCAAGCCTTCCTTGTCTTTCTTTGTCAGGCTCTTGATCATCATGGCGTGTAAGCGGCGTGAGTCTGCAAAGTCGATGTTGCCCAAGCCAAAACGAATCAAGGGCCCAGCGCGGACCCACAGTTTTTCAATGATCGACAGCACAAAGCTGCTGGCGCCAAGTTGGTAAATCAGAAAATGAAACTGGAAGTTGGCATTCAGGTAGGCGTTGGCATCGGTCTCGCTGCGCATAGCCGACTCCATCTGTTTCAGCTGGGCAATGTGCGCCGGCAAAATACGGTCAACAGCTTGAACCGCCGCCAAACATTCGACATGGCAACGCAGTTCTGTGAGCTCGTCAAAGTCTTGCCGCGACAGCAACGGAACGATGACCGTGCGATTCGGCCGCAGCTCCAGGGCGCCTTCGGCAATCAAGCGATTCATGGCTTCTCTGGCTGGCATCACACTCGTGCTGAGCATGCTCGAAATAGCCTTCACAGTCACCGCTTGGCCCGGTTGAAAATTACCGTTCATCAAGGCATTGCGAACCGACTGCGTCACCTGCTCACGCAGGGTGATGTTCGCCACGGGCTTGAGGACGGGCAACACAACGGCGGGAATCGACTGATTTTTTCTCATGAGCGGCCGAAGATAACACGCTTCGCTCAACGCTCGAACATCACAACAACAAGCACACCACCAAGGAAAGCCCAATGACGCCCAGCAACAAACCCACCGCCCTCATCACTGGCGGCAGTCGCGGCATCGGACGCGCCACTTGCGTGACGCTGGCCAAACAAGGCTGGAACATTGCCTTCAGCTATGTCAGCAACCAAGCAGCCGCGCAAGAGACCGTCGCCTTGGTTGAAACGGCTGGCGGACAAGCGCTTGCGGTCAAGGCCAACGTCGCCAACCGCGAAGACATCAAGCAATTTTTTGCCACCGCCTTCAAGACTTTCGGCCGGCTCGATGCCTTGATCAACAACGCCGGTATTGTGGGCGAGCCGCGCTCCATTTTGGACGCAGATGACGCGCACTTGACCGACGTTTTCCGGACCAATGTGCTGAGCTATTTCTTCTGCGTCAGTGAGGCTGCGCGGCTGATGTCGACCCAGCGCGGCGGCCAAGGTGGCAGCATCGTCAACATGTCTTCTGCGGCGGCACGCCACGGCGGCATGCCCAATGAAGCCCATTACGCCGCGTCCAAGGGCGCTGTTGACAGCTTCACGTTGGCATTGGCGAAAGAACTCGCACCGCATGGCATTCGCGTCAATGCAGTCCGGCCAGGACTCATCAACACCGCCATTCATGAAGCCCATGGCGGCCAGGCGCTGATCGACAAAATTGGCCCCACAGTGCCGCTGGGGCGCGCTGGCACGGCCGACGAGGTCGCCGAAGTCATTGCCTTCCTCGCCGGCCCGCTGTCAAGCTATGTGCATGGAACCTTGGTTGACGTGGCTGGCGGACGTTGATCAACTTTATTTTTGCAAGACCGCCAAAACGACAGGAAACGCCAAATGAACAAACGTTGAACTCTGCTGAGTGCCAACGCTGCGACCGCATCTTTACCCAGACGCCAGATACAACGCATTGAAAGATTTCAAAGCGATTTCACAAATTTTGGTGGTGCTGCACATCATCACGGCAACCCCAACGGCGTCATCGGAAATTCGTGGCACGGAAATCGAAAAACAGATGCAGAGCTGACGATGCTGCGCACCATGCGGCTGATACGTGACTTCGAATAAGCCGCAGGCCAGGCCTAGCTCGGCATGTACCGCGTTCGCCGAACTTCGCTATGCCGACTTCGCCTTGTGCGCGGCCGA
>JABMMH010000352.1 GCA_013205645.1 Polaromonas sp.
ATCACCAACCCAGGCACCAACAGCTACAAGCGTTTGGTCCCAGGTTACGAGGCACCGGTCAAGCTGGCTTACTCGGCTAAGAACCGCTCGGCGTCGATCCGTATTCCGCACGTGTCCAATCCCAAGGGTCGTCGCATCGAGGCACGTTTCCCTGATCCACTGATGAACCCATACCTCGGCTTCTCAGCCCTGATGATGGCCGGTCTGGACGGCGTGGAAAACAAGATCCATCCGGGCGAAGCCGCCACCAAGGATCTGTACCATCTGCCGCCTGAAGAAGACGCTTTGGTGCCAACGGTGTGCCACAGCTTGGACCAAGCGCTCGACTGTCTCGACGCAGACCGCAGCTTCTTGACCAAGGGCGGCGTCTTCACCGACAGCATGCTCGACGCTTACATTGAACTCAAAATGGGTGAGGTCACGCGTTTGCGTCAAGCCACCCACCCGATCGAGTTTGACATGTACTACTCGCTGTAAAGCGGGTTTTGCACCCAAAAAGGACAGCTTCGGCTGTCCTTTTTTTTGGCTTGGTCACCAACGCGCTTTGCCAGATAATTTAGGGTCATGAAAAAATTTCTGTTCTTTGTCGTTGTTGCGCCAGCCTTGGCGGCGGTCAGTTTTGCTGCGATAGCCCAAAACGCGATTTACCGTTGCGGCAATGAATACCTCAACGACGCCGCAGTGGCTGTAGCGCGCGGTTGCCAGATGATCGAGGGCGGCAACGTCACGGTGGTGCCGGGGACTCGCGTCAACTCGGTAGAAAAGGCCGAAGCCAGCCCAGCCGTGGCCAACGTACCGGCCCGTAGCGTAGGGCGAAGCGCAGCCGTCAACACCCGCCCAAGCACCGACGCGGCCGCGCAGCGCGCCCGCGACAGCGATGCCCGCAGCATCTTGTTGGCCGAACTGATGACGGCGCAAGCCCGACTGGCTGAACAGCAACAGGCCTACAACAACGGCGTACCTGAAAAACGAGCCACTGACACGCAGCATCCGCAGCGCTACCAAGAGCGTGTCAATGAATTCAAAGATGGCATTCAGCGCTACACGGGTGACATCGCTGGACTGAAACGAGAAATCGCACGACTGCCCGCCATCACCTCAATGCCAAGGTAATCAGCGCAAGCGCTCGGGTAATGGGTGAAAATAGGCCTCTTGAAAAAGCCTGACACGATCACCCTACAACCTGTATCAGCCGCTGTCCGATACCAGGCCTTTGACCTCTTGGCGACCCTCGTGGTCGTGGTTCATCTGGACGGCGTCGTGGTCTTTGCCAACGCCGCTTTAGAAGATGCCCTCGGCATCTCGCGTCGCATGATTGAGGGCTCGCAGTTCCCGGATTGCTTCACTGAGCCGCTGATCTTGCGCAACGCGCTGGCCGGCGCCGGCAGCAATGAGTTTGCCACCTTGCGCTACGACGCATGGCTCAGGCGCTCTGGCCAAGACCCCTTGCCAGTGCATGTGGTGTTGGCCCAGACCGATGTGCACGGCGAGGTCATTGTCGAGCTGCTGCCCTTGGAGCAGCAAGCCAAGCAAGAGCGCGAAGAGCGACTCATCGACCAGGCGCAGGCCAACAAAGAACTGATCCGCAACTTGGCGCACGAAATCAAAAATCCGCTGGGCGGCATTCGCGGTGCAGCGCAGTTGCTGGAGATGGAGATTGAGTCGAAGGAGTTGATTGAGTACACCCAGGTGATCATCCACGAAGCGGATCGGCTGCAGTCTTTGGTTGATCGTTTGCTGGCGCCTCACCGCCGGCCACATTTGGTGGGTGATGTCAATATCCATGAGGTGTGCGAACGCGTGCGCTCGCTGATTCAAGTTGAGTTTCCGAAGGGCCTCAAAGCGACGCGCGATTACGACACGTCGATTCCTGACTTTCGCGGCGACCGCGAGCACCTGATCCAAGCGGTGCTGAACATCGCGCACAACGCGGCACAAGCGCTGGTTGAGCGCGTCGCTGCCGGAGATGCCGAGATCATTTTCAAGACCCGCATCGCGCGTCAGGTGACTTTTGGCAAGCAGCGTTATCGCTTGGCATTGGAATTGCATGTCGTTGACAATGGGCCGGGCGTGCCGGACTCCCTCAAAGACCGTATCTTTTATCCGCTGGTGTCAGGGCGAGATGGCGGTTCCGGGCTGGGGCTGACGTTGGCGCAAACCTTCGTTCAACAACACCACGGTTTGATCGAGTGCGACAGTGTGCCGGGCCGTACAGACTTCAAGATCTTGATTCCTCTGCCTTGAGGTCTGTCCCATCCATTGAATTGATACATAGGGATAGCGTCACATGAAACCGATTTGGATCGTTGACGATGACCAGTCAATCCGTTTCGTACTAGAAAAGGCCTTGCTGAGAGAAGGTCTGCCGACGCGCAGCTTCACCAACCCGCGTGAAGTCCTGGCCGCACTGGCCATCGCCACCGACGACGATGGCCCGCAAATTTTGGTCAGCGACATTCGCATGCCGGGTGGCTCAGGCCTCGACTTGTTAGAGACGGTCAAAGAAAAATTACCGGGCTTGCCGGTCATCATCATGACCGCGTTCTCTGACCTTGACAGTGCCGTGTCGGCCTTTCAGGGGGGTGCGTTTGAATACCTGCCAAAACCGTTCGATCTGCCCAAAGCCGTCGAGCTGATTCGCCGCGCGGTGGAAGAAAGCCAGCGCGAAGAAATCGCCGAAGAACGCATGGACGTGGCGCCCGAAATGCTCGGCCAAGCGCCAGCCATGCAAGACGTCTTTCGGGCGATTGGCCGGCTCAGCCAAAGCAACGTCACGGTCATGATCACCGGCGAATCAGGCTCCGGCAAAGAGTTGGTGGCGCGTGCGCTGCACAAACATTCGCCGCGTGCCAACGGGCCGTTCATCGCCATCAACACGGCGGCGATTCCGAAAGATTTGTTAGAGTCCGAGCTCTTCGGCCATGAGCGCGGCGCTTTCACCGGCGCACAGACCATGCGCCGCGGCCGCTTTGAGCAGGCCGATGGCGGCACGCTTTTTCTGGACGAAATCGGCGACATGCCGTCTGACTTGCAGACACGGTTGCTGCGGGTTTTGTCAGACGGACACTTCTACCGCGTGGGCGGTCACAGCGCGGTCAAAGCCAATGTGCGCGTCATCGCGGCGACCCACCAAGACCTTGAGCAATGCGTCAAAGATGGGCACTTCAGGGAAGACTTGTATCACCGCCTGAATGTGATTCGCCTGCGCCTACCCGCGCTGCGCGAGCGACGCGAAGACGTCTTCATGCTGACCCGCCACTTTCTGCAGCAAAGCGCCAAACAACTCGGTGTCGAGCCTAAACGCATCGCCGACGCGGCCCTGCAGCAGCTCAGCACCTTCAGCTTTCCTGGCAACGTGCGGCAGTTGGAAAACATCTGCCACTGGCTGAGCGTCATGGCTCCCGCGCAGATGATTGAGGCCAAGGACTTGCCGCCTGAAGTGTTGGCCACGGTGCCTGATGCGATCAGAGTGGCCAGTGTGCCGCCTGAAGCCGTGTTGGGGCACACACCAGCTCGCGACGTGCAGCCAATAGAACACCATTCGGTGGTTGGTACTTCGCTGGCCAGTCCTGCAGAGGTGGCTTGGCCGACGACTACAGAGACTGGCGGTCATTGGGAAGCGGGCCTAGAAGTTGAAGCGCTGGCTTTGTTGGCGAGCGGTCACACCGATGTGTGGGACGTCTTGACGCGCCGCTTTGAGTCCAAGC